>JAGCTF010000074.1 GCA_017963755.1 Clostridia bacterium
TAAGGCGTTTCCGCTCTCCATCCCTCCGAGCCACGCGATAAGGATCGCCGAAATCCGGTCCCCGAACTGCCTGACCCAGCTCATATCAATTATGTTTCCAACGTCGAGTATCACGACCGTCTTTTCGAAAGCTTCCGTAACAGCCTTCAGCATCGAGAGCTCTTCATCAGTAAGATAATAACTGCCTTTTTTCAGTTTGTTGTCGCGATCTTCGCCTGCCGCCCTGCCGATCACGCATACTGCAGTGAATGAAGTTTGCGCGGCTTTTTTTACGAGCGACGGATCGAGCGGCATTTCGGGGTGGGAGAACTGCCAGTGGCCCCATCAGCCTTCATCGGCGGCGTTTACGGGTACGGAGATCCAGCTGCGGTACGCGTCTGCAACGGCTTTATTATATGATGCGCCGGCGTTTTCAAGTCCGTCAACGAGGTTTATCTTATATGGTGCATTTACGTTTCCGCCTGAACCGTATCCGACGTAAAACCAGTCGAACTGGGTGCGGCCAAACACGCTGATCTCTTTATCTTTATCAAGGGGAAGGGCCCCGTCGTTCTTAAGAAGTACGCAGCCTTCCGCAGCTGAGAGGCGTATGATCTCGCTCAGCCGGCTGTCGCATGCCGCTTCTCCTTCCGCTTTCACGAGTGCCTGGTCAAGGCCTGTTCCGGTGAAGCGGTCAACGATTTTTTTTATAAGTTTTCCGGCAGTTCTCTTTAACCTGTTCATATTGACCCACGCATCCTTCCGGTCTGGCGTTTGCGGAAGCTGCGGCTTTCCGTACGCCGATCGAGCTTGCCCGTATTTTAGCACATTGAATGGCAGAATGTAAAAAATAACTTGAATTATCGGGGGCAACGCGGTAAAATATTGTCCGCGCGGAGGATAAAGTTCGTTCAGGCGCATTTTGTCCTGCTTTGGCGCATAAGCCCCTGCATCCGGTGCGGGGTCAATATTTTTGTCGGCGTGATGGAATTGGCAGACGTGATGGACTCAAAATCCATTCTCAGCGATGGGGTGCGGGTTCAAGTCCCGCCGCCGGCATTCAAACGGGCGGTCACAGCAGGTAAGTGCTGCGGCCGTCTGATTTTTTTAGTTGAAGGGTAAGTATGACGGCACCCGGATAAATCTATTTGCAAATACTAAAGAAAGTGCTATAATAGTTAGCGGCGGCTAACCAGCGCCGCCGTGTTTAGATGTAGTGAATGCTCTTTTTTTGAGATATGAGTTAGCACAAGCTAACCAAAAGGAAGGAGGTGCGCCATGTGGCTTAAAGTAATTGAGGGCATCGCGATCCCGTTTATAGGAACGGCGCTTGGCGCTGCATGTGTGTTCTTTATGAAAAAGCAGCTGGGCCGGATGGTGCAGCGGGCACTTACAGGATTCGCTGGCGGAGTCATGGTCGCGGCATCCATCTGGAGCCTTCTGATTCCTGCTATGGAGCAATCTGCCGAAAAGGGAAGGTGGGCATTTCTTCCTGCATTCATCGGGTTCTGGCTCGGGATCCTGTTCCTGCTGCTGCTTGACCGGATCATCCCGCACCTGCATATGAACGCACGTAAGGCGGAGGGACCGAAAAGCAAAGCTAAAAAGACTACTATGATGGTGCTCGCGGTCACGCTTCACAATATTCCCGAAGGAATGGCGGTTGGAGTCGTATTTGCCGGACTGATCTCGGGCTCCGCACAGATAACTGCCGGAGGAGCCCTTGCACTTTCGCTCGGTATTGCCATACAGAATTTTCCGGAGGGTGCAATAATCTCGATGCCTCTTCACGCGGAAGGGAAAACGAAGAGCAGGGCGTTTGCGCTGGGAGCACTTTCCGGCGCCGTAGAACCTGCCGGAGCGGCATTGACCGTGCTGTTCGCCGGTATGTTCGTTCCGGCGATGCCGTATCTGCTTTCTTTTGCCGCAGGTGCGATGATATACGTAGTGGTTGAGGAATTGATCCCGGAAATGTCCGAAGGTGAACATTCCAACATCGGCGTAGTAATGTTTGCGCTCGGTTTCACGTTAATGATGGCGCTCGACGTGGCGCTTGGATAATATATCGGAGGTACATTATGTCTATCTTACAATTTGACAACGTTTCAAAGATCTATACCAGCGGAGACCATGAACTTCGTGCACTCGATCACGTTAGTTTTACGCTTGACGAGGGCAGATTCGTCGTAATACTCGGGCCTTCCGGCGCCGGAAAAAGTACGCTTCTGAACCTGCTCGGGGGACTTGACAGCCCGACAGAGGGTACAATTACGGTTTCGGGAGCGGATATATCAAAACTTTCGGACAATGAACTTGCGGATTACCGTGCGTCAACGGTCGGTTTCGTGTTTCAGTTTTACAATCTTATTCCGAAGCTCACGGTGTATGAGAACGTAAAGCTTGTGTCGGAAATATCGAAAAACGCGCTTGACGCCAAAGAAATGATAGGAAAAGTCGGACTGCTTGACCACCTGAACAACTTTCCTTCGGAATTGTCCGGCGGAGAGCAGCAGCGCATATCCATTGCCCGTGCACTTTGCAAAAATCCGAAGATACTGCTATGCGACGAACCGACCGGAGCACTCGATTCCGAGACAGGCGTGATGGTGCTGAAACTGCTGCTGGATATGGCAAAAAATTACAATAAAACGATCGTTATAGTGACTCATAATCAAAATATTGCGAAAATGGCGGACGTCGTGATAAGAGTGAAGAACGGAAAGATACGCTCGATCGAGGAACAGGAAAATCCGCTTAGCGCTGACGAGGTGGAGTGGTGATGCTTTTCCGTAAAATGCTCCGCACTGCGTGGAGCTATAAAGCGCAGTTCATTTCGATGCTGATAATGATGACGCTCGGGATAGGTATCTTCCTCGGCTTCAATATGGAATGGAAGACTATCGAATACGACACTTCGCGTTTCTTTGAAGATACGAAATATGCAGACTACCGCATGTACTCCGAAACGGGATTCACAAAAGAAGAGTTCGAAAAGATAGCGTCGATCGAAGGCGTTGACGCGGCGACGAGGTATTTGTCTGTAAATCTGGACCTGAAAGGCGGGAGCAAGAAAGCTCTTGCCCTCGATGTTTCCGAAAACTATACCGTATCGACGTTCAAGCTGATCAGCGGCAGCGAATATGACGAGGCGGGCGACGGCATCTGGCTTTCGGACAAGTTCGCAAAGCTCAACGATCTTCCGCCGTGGATAAGGTATTTGCGCAGATCAATCTGCGCTCCGGGATGAATAAAACTGAGCTTGAAGATGCGGTAAAGGAAAAACTCGGTAAGACGCTTATGGTCGCGCGCAAGAACAGAAAGATAGATATGGTCGAAGCGCTTAAAAACGCTGAATAAACAGAGCGCTCAGGCGGAAAGAGAGGACAATATGAATAAGATAACTGTTAAGATCGACGGAATGATGTGCGGCATGTGCGAGGCGCATATATGCGATACGATCAGGCGGGCGTTCCCTGACGCAAAGAAGGTTTCGGCGTCAAGGAAAAAGGGCGAAGCGACGTTCCTGAGCGAGGCTGCGGCCGATGAAGCGCTGCTTAAGAAGGTGATAGGCGATACCGGATATACTTTTCTGGGCGTTTCGTCCGAGCCGGATAAGAAGAGGGGATTATTCCGCTGAAGAAGATTTGAAGATCAGATCCGCCCCTCATTGACCGCGTCAAACCGCATCAAATTCATTTACATATTGCCCTCCGCGATGGTATAATTACGCGCGTACAGCGAAAAACTGCTGGCGGACCGAAAAACGGAAGGAAAGCGGAAATGAGTATTGACCCCGGAACGATGGCGGAAATGTGGCGCCTTTCGGATAAGATAAAAAATTATAACGAAGAACGTGCCGGAAGGACCGGGCAGCCGCTAACGGCTTTTGTTAAAACGTTCGGATGCCAGATGAACGAACATGACTCAGAAAAACTGAAGGGCATGCTCGCTCGGATGGGCTATGACGTTGTCCCGGATTACCAGCTCAGCGATTCTGCGCTCATACCGGACGTGGTGGTTTTTAATACTTGCTGCGTGCGTGAAAATGCGGAGGATAAGATATTCGGGCAGCTCGGTGCGATAAAAGGCGCTAAAAAGCATAAGCCTGATATGATCGTGATCGTTTGCGGCTGTATGACCGAACAGGAATGGGTCGTTGAACGCATTAAAAAATCGTACAGGCACGTGGATCTGGTGCTCGGGACCGGTAATACATACCGCCTGCCTGAGTACATGGCAAAAAGGATATTCGAGAACAAGCGTGTGATCGGCGCAGAGAGCGAGGACAGCGTTCCGGAAGGGGTGCCGATGATGCGTGACGACAAATTTAAGGCGTACGTTACGGTAATGTACGGGTGTGACAATTTCTGCTCCTACTGCATCGTCCCGTACGTGCGCGGGAGAGAACGCAGCAGAAAAGCAGACGACGTAATCGACGAAGTAAAAGGTCTCGTGCAGAGCGGCGCGAAAGAAGTAATGCTGCTCGGGCAGAACGTAAATTCATACGGGAAAGGGGCAGGCGGCGACGGAACGGATTTCGCGGCGCTTATAAGGCGCGTTGCCTGTGAGACGGGGATCGAGAGGGTGAGATTTATGACTTCGCATCCGAAAGATCTCTCGCCTGAACTTATCCGCGCTATAGCGGAAGAGCCTGCGATCTGCTCTCAGCTTCATCTTCCGGTACAGTCCGGCAGTACGTCCGAACTTAAAAGAATGAACAGAAAATATACGCGGGAAAAATATCTCGGCCTCGTATCCGAAGTGCGTAAACTGATCCCGGACGTCACACTCTCTACCGATATTATGATAGGTTTCCCGGGAGAGACGGAAGAAGAATTTGAAGATACGCTTTCACTTCTTGAAGAGGTCAGATTCGACGCGGCATTCACGTTTATATATTCAAAGCGGCAGGGCACTCCGGCGGCAATGAGCCCGGATCAGATCCCGGAGGACGTTGTCAACGAAAGGTTCAAACGCCTCGTGGATACGCAGAACAGGATCAGCCGCGAAAAGAACGAAGCTCTCGAAGGAAAAACGCTTTCCGTGCTCGTAGAGGGGCCGAGCAGGACCGATCCGGCAAGGCTTACGGGAAGGACTGAAGGTAATAAAGTCGTTAATTTTGACGTTGACGCCGCAGCGCTCGGCGAGCGCTGCCTGAATAGACCGGAAGCGGGAGATATTGTCCCCGTAAAAATCACACGCGCTGAAACGTGGTCGCTGGAGGGTGTTTATTGTGGATAAAGCGAAGATCCGTGACAGATTTTTTATGCTAAAGCCGGGGAGCGTATCGCTTGCGGGTGACGATATTTTTGACAGAAAAATACGCATCGTCGAGAACGGCCTCCTGAAAGTGCTCGATTACCGCGGCCTCGGAGATTATTACAGAGAAAAGCGGAATCAGTTCGCGGCGGGTGAGTTCTGGGGAAAGGTCATGCGTGCTTCCGGCGTGATTTACGGCTACACGGGAGACCGCTGGCTCCTTGAAAAAATGAGAGTCGCAGTTGACGATATTCTATCTTTACAGGGTCCCGACGGCGAGATAAGCACTGCACCTAAGGAACTTCAGCCGAACGGCTCGGGCGGAGCGGATCTGTGGGAGCGCAAATACGTCATGCTCGGACTGCTGGAGTATTACAGGGTGATCAGTTACTGCGACGAAGAATGATGTGCTTCGGAACTTTTGCGCGTAAAAAAGGCGCTGGGCGACCTCCTCGATTACACGATCTCGCAGGTGGGAAGCGAGCCGGGAAAGATGCCGATATTGTCGA
>JAGCTF010000075.1 GCA_017963755.1 Clostridia bacterium
CGGAAATAATGACGGTAGATCTGATGCGACAGGGAAGCCCGCTTCAGGCGCAACCGCATTGCCCGGCGGCGCTACGACTGCTCCTTCGCAGGACGACGGATACGTATTCAAGAAAGGCGACGTCACCGTGGCCATGAAAGCAAAAGCTGCTGATATTATTGCCGACCTGGGCGAGCCCTCCAACTATTACGAGTCTCCGAGCTGCGCCTTTGAAGGAATGGATAAAACGTACTCCTATCCCGGATTTGACGTCACCACTTATACCGAAAGCGGCGTGGATTACATCTCCGGCGTGGTGTTCTGGGATGACAGCGTAGAGACTCCAGAGGGATTGTACATCGGCGCTTCCGCGGCTGACGTCCAGCGCATTTACGGAGCCGATGCTGCGGGAAAGACAAACGTGCAGTTAGAAAAAGGCTCGTCATACCTTCTGATCCTCTTCAAGGACGATTCGGTAACTTCGATACAGTATCTTGCAAAGAACTGATAGAGCAAAGACGAATATGAAAGATCAAAAAAATGATGTTGTGAGCGGAATATGGCCCGAAGGCGAGCCCTATTTCGCTTCTTTTTATAAAGAATTTACGTTGCCCGACGGCACTTCAAAAGCGTTTATCGACGTGACTGCTCTTTCCCCGGAACCGGCGCGCCAGTTCGTGTATAACCTTGCTGTGAACGGCGCTGAACTGGGCGTGGGTCCGTCAAGGCACGATGTGCAGAACGGAAAGCTGATCCTGTATTATAACACCTACGATATCACCGGGCTCGTAAAGCGCGGTGAAAAGGCAAACCGGGTAGAAGCGCTGTGCCATACGGCGGAGGGCAAGCTGTTTTATGCTTTGCTGCGTTTTTATGACGGGTTTGGAAACGAAATTGAGCGGATCCCGACGGACCGCAGCTGGCAATGCTTCAATATGGATCCGGTGTTCCGCCCGGACAATTCGACCGGTACGCACTATTATAAAGCGTACGCTGCGAATATTGACCTCACCGCCGAACGGATCGCCGCGAAGACGGTGGTGAAACAGATCGTGGGGAATCCATTGACCCCGGGAAAGACCGGGCCGGTAAAGCGTTTCAGGCGCGAAGCTGCGCCCGGGAATATCAGACCGATAGACGGCGGGTACTTTATTGACCTCGGCCGTGAGATCGTGGGAGGCATCGAAGCCGGGTTTAAGACCGGAAGCATTGCCGATATCTCCGCCGGATTCGGGGAGGAACTGAACCCCGACGGCAGCGTACGGTCCGCGATGCGCACGGGCAACGTTTACCGTGAAAGCTGGCGTGTTCCTGCCGGCAGGCGCGTGATCCGGACGCCTGACATGTTTACGTACCGTTACGTGGAACTTAAAAGCGACGTTCCGTTTGAATTGGAATTTGTGCGGGGGCTCCAGCTTGGTCTGGAACTGGACGACAGCGAATCTTCCTTCGATTCCGATAATCCGCTGCTTAACGAACTTTATGATTTCACGAAATATACGGTGAAGGCAACGACCCAGGATCTGTACGTGGATTCCCAGTCCCGTGAGCGCGGGGCTTATGAGGGCGACCTGCTTATAAATATGCTCGCTTCGTACACGTTCTACAGCGAGACCGCAGTCCCGCGGTTCACGTTCGAATATCTGTGCACACACCGCACCTGGCCCGCCGAATATATATTGCTGATGCCTTACATCTGCCTTCTCGATCTGATGCAGACCGGCGACTTCTCCGCGGCAAGGCGTCAATATTCTTTTTTGAAGGAGTGCAATTTTTGGGCTTTAAAAGGGCCTCAGGGGCTGGTCCGGAGCGGCAATACGGCTGCGCAGGGCGTCAACGCGGTTTTGTACGACTGGCCTCCGTCTCAGCGCGACGGGTACGACACAAGCGTGCTGTATCCCGCGGTGCTGAACGCTCTGCAGGTAAAGAGTTTTGCGGCAATGGCGGAGATCTCCGGGTATCTGGGTTTTGAAGATGATCGTTTATATTATCTTGCTGCTGCCGGGGAGCTGGCCGCGGCGGTCAATGACACTTTATATGACAGTGAAAAGGGCGCGTTCTGCGACGGTTTGTACGCCGACGGCACCAGGTCAACGCATTTTTCTCAGCATGCTTCCGCTTATGCCCTCTGGGGCCTCGGAAATGCCTTTTTAAGGCGAGATCAGCTCGAGGGGGTATGTGAATATATCCGCAGCGCAAACGGCCTTAAAACGAGCGTTTACGGCGCTTTTTTCCTGCTCGACGGTCTTTACCGTTCCGGAGTGCCCGGAGCCGCCGCCCTTGCCACCTCCTGGATGCTTTCGGAGCGCCCGGGGGACGTGTACACCTGGGCCTATATGATGCACGAGCTTGGGGCAACGATCACTGCTGAGGCCTGGAGTCCCGAGCTTAAGCCCAACAGTACTTTCTCCCACCCCTGGGGTGCCGCGCCCGCCGCATTGATCGCCCGGGGCATCTTCGGCATCGAGCCCCTTGAGCCTGGCTACAGCCGCTTCCGGGTCAATTTCCGCCGCGCCGGTATCGGTCGCGCCTCCATCGTGCTGCCAACGCCCCGCGGCCCCATTTCCGCCTCCTTCTGCGGTGACAATTACTCCGTGACCGGGCCGGAAGGGTGCGAAGGGGAAGTGCTAGTTGTAAGTTGAAAGTGGCAAGTGGGCGAACCGAGTGATGGCACGAATTTTGGGTCTTATGCGAACCCCGGAATCGGTTCGCATTTCGGTCAAACAAAATTCTTAGCCATTCACTCGGCTTC
>JAGCTF010000076.1 GCA_017963755.1 Clostridia bacterium
AAGACGCCATCTTCAAGCCCGGCGACAAAAACGACAGGAAATTCGAGGCCTTTTGCGCTGTGTATTGTGGTCAGCGTCACTTTTGAAGTATCTGCGTCGTCATCGCCGCTGTCGGTTTCAAGATCGGAGTTGAGGGAGACTGTTTCGAGGAACTCGGAGAACACTGCCCCTGCGGATTCGTAACTTTCGTCGAGACCGTCTTCGAACGTCTTCGTAACAGACATGAATTCGCGAATATTCTCGGCTTTCGCGTCGCCTTCCGGCGTATGCTCCGCTTCGTATTCCGCCGCAAGTCCAGTGGTGTCGATAACTCTTTCAGTAAATTCGGTAAGTGTAGGTGATTCGGCAAGTATGACCGCGAGTTTCGCCATTAGTGCCCTGAATGCTGCGAGCTTTTCTTTAGATCTCGCCAGAGCCGGATAATTTTCGATGTTCCGTATAACTTCAAACATCGTCGTTCCGTTATTTGCGGCGATAAGCGAGACGTTTTCTACGGTCGTATCGCCGATCCCGCGCTTTGGAACGTTGATAATGCGCCTGAGCGACGCTTCGTCTGAAGGATTTGCAAGCAGGCGCAGATACGCCACGAGGTCCTTGATCTCTTTGCGATCGTAGAACTTCATACCTCCGAAAACACGGTAAGGGATCCTCATACGCGTAAGCACGCGCTCAATACCTGTCGATACGGCATTCACTCTGTAAAGCACCGCAAAATCCGAATACGAAGCTTCTCCGGAATCGACCTGCTTCTTTATCTCCGCCGAAATAAACTCAGCTTCCTCATTATGATCGGAAGCCATACGGCAAACTGCTTTTGCGCCTTGTCCTGAGCTTGTCCAAAGCTTCTTTCCTGTGCGATGAACGTTTTTCTTTATAAGATCGTTCGCGATCTTAAGAATGCTGCCGGTCGAGCGGTAGTTCTGCTCGAGCTTGATCACTTTTGCAGACGGATGGCGCTGTTCGAATTTAAGAATATTGTCGACCTCCGCGCCTCTGAAACTGTATATACTCTGATCGTCGTCGCCCACAACGCAAAGGTTCCCGTTTGCCCCCGCAAGGAGATTTACGAGCCTGTCCTGTGCCTTGTTAGTGTCCTGATATTCGTCGACAAGTATGTAGCGGAAGAGGCCTCGGTAATAGTTTAGGACGTCCGGATTCTGTTCAAACAGCTTGACCGTGTAAAGGATCATATCATCAAAGTCCATACAGTTGCTGTTCCTGAGAATATTCTGGTATTCGGCATATACTTTCGCGTTTACCCTCTGATCATAAGTTTCCGCTTCATTCATAACGTCCTGCGGCGTCTGCATACGGTCTTTGAATTTACCGATAAGCGCCCTCAGCATCTTCGGCGGATAAAGTTTATCGTCGAGATTGAGATGTTTGACAGCCGCTTTTACAGTTTCGAGTGATTCGGATTCGGCATAGATCGTAAAATGCGGATCGTAGCCGAGCAGCGCGGCATTTCGGCGCAGTATCTTTCCGCAGCAGGCGTGAAAAGTACCTATCCACGGGCTCAAAATGCTTTCTCCGAGGAGCGCGCCTATTCGTGTCTTCATCTCGCCTGCGGCTTTATTAGTGAAAGTGATGGCGAGAATGTTGTACGGGTTCACGTATCGTTCATTCACGAGATATGCGTATCTGTACGTGAGAACGCGCGTTTTACCGCTGCCCGCGCCGGCAAGCACGAGCAGAGGCCCGTCACCGTACGTAACTGCCTCGTATTGTTCTTTATTTAAAACTTCAGCAAGGTTTTCTTTAAGCATTATGTATCCTGAAATCTGAACTTATAACTATATAGCACGCAGCATCAGCGGGACAATGCCGCAGTCCGCTGCCTGAATATCTCATACATTACTACACCTGCCGCAACGGATGCGTTGAGCGACGTGACCTGACCTTTCATCGGTATGGTCAATACGAAATCGCAGTTTTTTCTGGTCAGTTCCGCCATTCCGTTTCCTTCGCTGCCAATCACTAATGCCAGGGGCCCGTCAAGCTTCGCATTAAAGAATTCGGTCTCGCCGGTCAGATCCGTGCCGGCCACCCACAGCCCCTGCTCTTTAAGGTAATCCAGCGTCTGCACGATATTTGACACCCGCGCGACAGGAACGTGAGCAAGCGCTCCCGCAGACGTCTTGGCGACTGCCCCGGTAAGCGCACAAGAACGCCTCTTCGGAATAATGACTCCGTGAGCTCCTACGGCATCAGCAGTACGTATTATGGCGCCGAGATTATGAGGATCCTGTATGCCGTCAAGCACTAATACGAACGGGCTTTCTCCGCGCTCTTTAGCATTATTGATTATATCTTCAGGCTCCGCGTATTCTGCGGCGGCAATATAAGCGAGCGCGCCCTGATGATTAACGTTTTTCTCCCCCGTCTGTTTCAGTATGATGGCGTCAATTTCTTTCCTCGTTCTGTACTGGACGATTATTTTCTTCTGCCTTCCGAGCGCCTCGATCGCCTTAAGCCTGCCGTTATCATCTTCACGGCACACGATGATCTTGTTAATACTCATCTCGGATCTCAGCGCTTCCATCACTGAATTCCGGCCGTAAATTATCTCAGAACCGGTCTGATCAGTTTCGGGCTGTTCCGGTCTCTCGTTCTTGTTATTCCTGATTTCTTTATTATCAACATTTCCCATAGTTAATTCCTCTCAAGTTCACCGGCATCTGCGACTTCAAATGCCTTATCCATAATAGTATTCAGCCGCTCTTCCTGCCCGGACAGTTTAAGATATCCAATAAGCGCCTCAAAACCGGTCGCCGCATGATATTCTATAATATCAGCGTTTTTAGGGACAGTATTCGTATGTGCATTTCTGCCGAATCTGACAACGTCTTTCTCGCGTCCGGTGAGGATCTCTTCGAGCTGCTTTACCATCAGCGCCTGAGCAGATGCCTTAACGTATCTGACCGACTTCATGTGAAGGTCGTGCGCGTCCTTATATTTCCCGCCGACAAGGCGCATACGTACGTACTGTTCAAATACGGCGTCACCTACGTACGCCAGCACGAGCGGTTTAGTTAAAAAAGCTTGTTCTTCGTTCATTTTCTTTCAATCATTCTCATGTCCCGTGTTTCATTCTGCGTCTGAACAGAATTACAACACCGACACAGATGGCAATAAGTGCGCCGCCGACGATCAGCGTCCATTTCAGCGCATCTAAATTACTTGTCTCCTTCGACGCTTGTACGCCGCTGACAATTTTATCGGTGTCAATTATCTCAACGTCCTCTTCCCAGCCGGCAAGGAACGTATTCTCCTCATTAACGCCGTTGACAACGTACTTTTCTTTCAAACCTGCGTTTGCTTCTTTCATGACGCCGAATATTTCACCTTCGTCGTTCCTCCAGCTGAAATCGTCGTTGAACCCCTGCCTGTCAGATCTGAAAGTCCACCAGTGAGTGAGCTGAACGCCGGCGTTTATGAGTTTGTTTAAATATGCTTTCGCATCTTTTGAATAATTAGAGCCTGCCGGACCTGTCAGGACCTGCGACTCTCCGACATATAAAGGCTTTCCGAGCTTAGAGGCTTCTTTCATCAGAAAATCATAGTCATAATACGTGACTGTACCGTCCTGTTCCATATAGAAAAGTTGCGAATCGACCCTGCCGAGGCCGTAGGTATGCGTACTGATGACGTCGGTACCGAAGTTCAGCAAAGAGAGCGCGTAAAGGCGGTCAGAGACGGTATCCGTCGTCCAGTCATCTTCAGATTTCCCTGCCATCGTGCCTTCAAAAAGATGATACTGGGCGATCCTGAGCGCAGCGTCGCCCGTAGTAACGACGCGCTGACCGTCAGCCGCTTTAATAGTATCCGCGCAGAATTTATAGAAGTCCGCAAGCTGCCCGAGAGAATAGCAGACCGTGCTGATCGTATTGCCGATATCCGCC
>JAGCTF010000077.1 GCA_017963755.1 Clostridia bacterium
CACTCGGTTCGCCCACTTTCAACTTGCCACTTGCCACTTTCAACTTGCCACTTGCCACTTTCAACTTGCCACTTTCAACTTGCCACTTTCAACTTGCCACTTTCAACTTGCCACTTTCAACTTGCCACTTTCAACTTGCCACTTTCAACTTGCCACTTTCAACTTGCCACTATTTTAAGGATTCTTTGACTACCTTATTTTTCTCCGGCGAAGCCGAGTGAATGGCTAAGAATTTTGTTTGACCGAAATGCGAACCGATCCCGGGGTTCGCATGAGACCCAAAATTCGTGCCAGATCACTCGGTTCGCTATTTTTACGCTGTTGCTTTTTGCCGCAAGCGGGTATATAATGACAAAAGGGTTTTTCTGAACCCGCGGAGGTATTTTTTATGTATGCGATAGGTAACGATCACTCAGCTATCGAGCTGAAAAACATCATTAAAAAGCATCTGGAAGACAGAGGCATCGAAGTAAAGGACTTTGGAACCAATTCGCCCGAATCATGCAACTACGCGATCTACGGAGAAGCTGTTGCCAACGCCGTCGCTTCCGGCGAGTGCGAGCGCGGGATCTGCATATGCGGAACAGGCATAGGCATATCTATTGCCGCAAACAAAGTAAACGGCATAAGAGCTTGCGCATGTTCGGAACCGTTCTCGGCGAAGCTTTCAAAGCAGCACAACGATTCGAACGTACTTTGCTTCGGAGCGAGAGTTGTCGGATCGGAACTGGCTAAAATGATAGTCGACGCCTGGATCGACGCAGAATTCGAAGGCGGAAGACATCAGGGCAGGATCAATTACTTTAAAGAAATTGAACGCAAAAACAGAGAAAAATAAATTGGAGGAATCATCTATGGACAAGCTCAGACTGCTTGAGTTACAGAAGCAAGCGACTATCATCCGTAAGTACATTATCGATGAAGTCTTTTCCGCAAATTCGGGACATCCCGGCGGATCGCTCTCATGTACGGACATTTTTACCACGCTCTATTTTGAAGAGATGCGCGTCGATCCCAAAAACCCTAAATGGGCTGACAGGGATCGATTTGTACTTTCTAAAGGCCACTGCGCACCCGCACTTTACGCTACGCTGGCGTGCAAAGGTTTCTTCCCCGAAGAAGATCTTAAGACCTTCCGCCGCATCGACAGCTACCTTGAAGGGCATCCGAGTATGAATTACGTGCCTGGCTGCGATATGTCCACCGGTTCTCTTGGCCAGGGCATCTCCACGGCGGTCGGTATGGCTCTCGCCGGAAAGATCGATAAGAAAGATTATCGCGTGTACTCTATCCTTGGCGACGGCGAACTTGAAGAAGGCCTCGTATGGGAAGCGGCAATGGCGGCTGCTCATTACAAACTTGATAATCTGTGCGCTTTCGTTGACTTCAACGGCCTGCAGATCGACGGAAATATCACCGACGTTATGAATCCCACGCCTATCGCTGACAAATTCCGCGCATTTGGCTGGAACGTCATTGAGACCGACGGTCACGATATCGAGGGACTTAAAGCCGCTATGGAACTCGCAAAACGCTGCAAAGGCAAACCCACCATGGTCGTTTGCTATTGCCATAAAGGCCACGGCGTTTCGTTCATGGAAGATAATTACGGCTGGCACGGCAAAGCGCCGAACCAGGAGCAGAGAGACCAGGCAATCGCGGAACTTGACGCGACTCTTGCCGGAATCGAAGCCGAGATCGCAAAGGTTAAGGAGGCTTGATTATAATGGGAAAAGTAGCAACAAGAGAAGCGTACGGCAACGCTCTGGCTCAGTACGGCGCAGATGAAAGGATCATCGTCCTTGACGCCGACCTGTCCAAATCCACTAAAACCGATACTTTTAAGAAAGTTTTTCCTGAAAGACATTTCAATATGGGTATCGCCGAAGCTGATATGATGTGCGTGGCTGCCGGTCTGGCTACCTGCGGTAAGATCGTTTTCGCAAGCACCTTCGCAATTTTCGCTGCTGAGCGCGCATGCGAGCAGATCAGAAACTCCATCTGCTATCCTAAACTTAACGTTAAGATCTGTGCTACTCACGCCGGCCTTACGGTAGGCGAGGACGGTGCTTCGCATCAGTGCGTTGAGGACCTGGCCGTAATGCGCGCCCTTCCTAATATGACTGTTATCAGCACATGCGACGAGATCGAAACTAACCGCGCTATTAAAGCTGCGATCGATTACAACGGACCTGTTTACATCCGTCTCGGCAGACTCGGCGTTGAAGCTGTTCACGGCGAAGATTTCAAGTTCGAGATCGGCAAAGGCGTCCAGGTCAGAGACGGCAATGACGTTACACTCGTTGCCACCGGTCTGATGGTACAGGAATCCCTTAAAGCAGCCGAGATACTGGCAGGCAAGGGGATCAACGCGAGAGTCGTTGACATCCACACCATCAAACCCATTGACACCGAACTGCTCGTGAAGTGCGCGAAAGAGACCGGCCTGATCGTTACCGTCGAAGAGCATAATATTGCCGGCGGTCTGGGCGGCGCTGTCTGCGAAGCACTTTCACAGAATTATCCTTGCAAAGTTAAATTGATCGGCGTTCAGGAGAAGTTCGGTAAATCCGGTACTCCCGCTGCGCTGCTCGAAAAATACGGCCTTACCGCTGATCAGATCGCTGAAAAAGTGATCGAGGCTAAAGGCTGATAAACCGTCAGGAGGATGTAAAATGGGAAACAGAAAAAAACTCTCAATGGACGGCAATACCGCTGCGGCACACGTCAGCTATGCGTTTACCGAAGTTGCTGCCATCTATCCGATCACCCCGTCCAGCGTTATGGCTGAACTTACCGACTCCTGGTCGGCAACGGGTCTTAAGAACATTTTCGGCGATAAAGTAAAAGTCGTTGAGATGCAGTCTGAAGCCGGTGCCGCAGGTGCCGTTCACGGAAGCCTCGCGTCCGGCGCACTTACTACGACGTACACCGCTTCTCAGGGTCTGCTTCTAATGATCCCGAACATGTACAAGATCGCAGGCGAACTTCTGCCGAACGTTATCCACGTTTCCGCAAGATGCGTTGCTTCTCACGCGCTCAACATTTTCGGAGATCATTCAGACGTTTACGCCTGCCGTCAGACCGGTTACGCGATGCTTGCCGAATCAAATCCTCAGGAAGTTATGGACCTCGGCGCCGTCGCGCATCTGTCTACAATTAAAGGCAGAGTTCCGTTCCTTAACTTCTTCGACGGATTCCGTACGTCTCACGAGATCCAGAAGATCGAAGTATGGGACTACGACGTACTCGATAAAATGATCGATAAAGACGCTGTGGCAGCGTTCAGGGCAAGGGCTCTTAATCCGGAGCATCCGGTCCTTCGCGGCAGTGCTGAGAACGGCGACATTTTCTTCCAGCACAGAGAAGCCTGCAACAAGTATTATGAAGCGCTTCCGGCGATCGTCGAAGAGTATATGAACAAGGTCAATGCCGAGATCGGTACCGACTACAAACTCTTCAACTACTACGGCGCTCCCGATGCAGAACGCGTCATCATCGCAATGGGCAGCATCTGTGACGTTGCCGAAGAAGTTATCGACTATATGAACGCCGCCGGTGAAAAAGTCGGTCTCATCAAAGTCCGTCTGTACCGTCCTTTCTGCGCCGATAAACTGATCGAAGCTATTCCGAAGACCGTTAAGAAAATCGCCGTACTTGACCGCACGAAAGAGCCCGGATCGCTCGGCGAACCGCTCTACCTCGACGTCGTTACCGCACTTGCCACCAAAGGCATCAACTGCATTAAAGTTGTCGGCGGCCGCTACGGACTCGGTTCTAAAGACACGCCTCCGTCCTCGATCTTTGCCGTTTACGAAAATCTCGCAAAAGACGAGCCCAAGGCAGGATTCACGATCGGAATCGTTGACGACGTTACCGGAAAATCTCTTGATGAAAAACCTGCTCCCGATACTTCTCCCGCCGGAACGATCTCCTGCAAATTCTGGGGTCTTGGCGGCGACGGTACCGTCGGTGCTAATAAAAACTCCATCAAGATCATCGGTGACCATACCGATAAGTTCATTCAGGCTTACTTCCAGTATGACTCGAAGAAGACCGGCGGTGTGACGATCTCGCACCTTCGCTTCGGCGACAAACCGATCAAATCTTCGTATTATATCAACAAGGCGAACTTCGTGGCATGCCATAACCAGGCTTACCTCACTAAGTACGACATCGTAAGCGACATCAAGCCGGGCGGAACGTTCCTGCTTGACTGCCAGTGGAGCGGTGAAGAGCTTGAGAAGCATCTGCCTGCAGCAGTGAAGAAATATATCGCTGAGAACGGCATCAATTTCTATACGATCAACGCTACTTCGATCGCTATCAATAAGATCGGTAACGCGAAAGTTAAAAACACCGTGCTGCAGTCCGCGTTCTTCGCTCTGGCTAAGATCCTTCCGAAAGATGATGCAATTGAGTACATGAAGAAGATGGCCTACAAGTCCTACATTAAGAAGGGCCAGGCAATGGTCGATCTTAACTACAACGCAATTGACGCCGGCGCCGATGCTTTCGTAAAAGTTGACGTACCGGAGAGCTGGAAGTTCAGTGCTCCCGACGCTCCCGCCAAAGCCGCTGTAAGCGAACGCAAAGACCTCGAAAAATTCGTCAATACCGTTGTCACTCCTGTCGGTGAAATGAAAGGCGACAGCCTGCCCGTATCCGCATTTACGGATTACGTTGACGGCACGTTCCCGCAGGGCGCTTCCGCTTTCGAAAAACGCGGTGTCGCCGTGTTCGTTCCCGAGTGGAATCCTGACAAGTGCGTACAGTGCAATACCTGTGCTTACGTCTGCCCGCACGCTACGATCCGTCCGTTCGCAATGAACGAGGAAGAGGCTGCTAAAGCTCCCGCTTCCACTAAGTTTGCTGCCAAGATGATCGGTAAAGGCTGCGAAGGCTTCAAGTACACAATGGCAGTTTCGCCTCTCGACTGTATGGGCTGCGGCGTATGCGTTAAAGCATGCCCTGTAGTAAAGACTGCCGAGAAGAAAGCCGCTGCAGCAGGCGAGAAAGTCGATCCTGCAAACGTGCCTCTTCGCATGGTCGCTCAGGCTACGCAGGCAGATCAGCAGGCCGCGTTCGACTACGCTGTCGCTAACGTATCCAAGAAAGAGATTCCTTTCGCTGAGAATACCGTTAAAGGCAGCCAGTTCAATCAGCCGCTGCTTGAATTCTCCGGCTCCTGCGCAGGTTGTGCAGAGACTTCTTACGCACGCCTTGTTACTCAGCTGTTCGGCGAAAGAATGTACATTTCCAACGCTACCGGATGCTCTTCGATATGGGGCGGCAGCGCACCTGCAACTCCTTACACTGTCAATAAAGACAGCGGACGCGGTCCCGCTTGGGCGAACTCGCTGTTCGAGGACAACGCAGAGCACGGCCTTGGTATTGCTCTCGGCCAGAAGACGATCAGAAACCGCCTTATCGGCTACGTTAAAGAGCTCCGCGAAGGCGTGACTGACGAGAACAAACTTGCCGTCATCGACGCGTACCTCAACACTGCCGACGACGGAAAAGCCAACCAGAAGGCAGCTGACGAACTTGTCGCCATGCTCGAAAACTGCGGCTGCGATAATCCGCTTCGCGCTAAGATCCTTGCCGATAAGCAGTATCTCGCCAAGAAATCCATCTGGATCTTCGGCGGCGACGGCTGGGCTTACGACATCGGTTTCGGCGGACTTGACCACGTTATCGCTTCCGGCGAAGACGTAAATATCTTCGTATTCGACACCGAAGTTTACTCCAATACCGGCGGACAGGCTTCCAAGGCTTCCAGACTCGGTCAGGTAGCTCAGTTTGCTGCGGCAGGTAAGGAAGTGGGTAAGAAGAGCCTTTCCGAGATCGCTATGTCCTACGGCTACGTTTACGTTGCTCAGGTGGCAATGGGCGCCGATCAGAATCAGACGATCAAAGCTCTCGTCGAAGCTGAAGCTTACCACGGCCCGTCGATCATCATCGGCTACGCACCCTGCGAGATGCACGGTGTTAAGGGCGGTATGGGCAACTGCCAGCTTGAGATGGAGCGTGCGGTCAATGCCGGTTACTGGCAGATGTTCCGTTACAATCCCGCTCTTCGTGCCGAGGGCAAGAATCCTCTTACCATCGACAGCAAAGAACCTACCGCAAGCTACCGCGATTTCATCACTTCAGAAACGCGTTACAGCCGCCTGATCCAGTCCTTCCCGGACAGAGCGGAAGACCTGTTCGCAAAGGCAGAAGACGACGCAAAGGCGCGCTACGAGCGTCTTAAGAAGATGTCCGCGCTTTACGAGTGATATTGACCGCCACCGCGAAACGCGGCGGAATAATTGACAAATCACCCCTTGTGGTGTAAGATTTAAGCAGGCTGGCCGCCAGGGCCGGTCTGCTTGATTTTATAGAAGGAAGCGAATATTTGATGACCAAGATCGATATAATTTCCGGGTTCCTTGGCGCCGGAAAGACTACACTTATAAAGAAACTTATATCTGAAGCGTACGTAGGGCAGAAAGTCGTGCTGATCGAGAACGAGTTCGGAGAGATCGGTATCGACGGAGGCTTTATGAAGGACGCCGGCATAGAGATCACAGAGATGAATTCCGGCTGTATCTGCTGCAGTCTCGTCGGAGATTTCGGAGAAGCGCTTGAGAAAGTAATTGACAGCTTCAGCCCCGACAGAATCGTGATCGAGCCTTCCGGCGTCGGAAAGCTAAGCGACGTTGTCCGTGCTGCATCTAAAGTCGAGGGCGAAAACGTGAAGATCAATGCCAGATGCGTTGTCGCTGACGTCGGTAAAGCGAAAGTCTACATTAAGAATTTCGGTGAATTTTATAACAACCAGATCGAGACCGCTACGTGCATAATTCTCAGCCGCACGCAAAACGTTTCTCAGGAGAAACTTGACGCTGCGCTGGAACTTATTCGCGAACATAATAAAGAAGCCGTGATAATTACGACGCCCTGGAATCAGCTCGATGGAAAGGCGATCCTTAATGCGATGGAACAGGGGGACAGAGATCTGGCGAAAGAGCTTATGGACGAGGAGGACGTCTGCCCTGTATGCGGCCACCATCACCATGATGACGACGATGAGGAAGATTAGCATGAACAGCATCACCACCATCATGATGATGACGACGATGACGAAGATGACGACGAGTGCTGCTGCCATCACCATCTCGACGATGATGACGATGATGAGGACGAGCATGAGCATCATCATCACGAGCATGGCCCGGATTGCACCTGCGGATGTCACGATCATGACCATGATCATCACGACCATGACCATCATCACCATCATCATGCAGATGAGG
>JAGCTF010000078.1 GCA_017963755.1 Clostridia bacterium
ACTCCGTCGCGGTTGAAGAATATTGCCTTCCTTGCAGTTCCGCTGTAATTCGCATCCATAACGGACGTGAGCAGCGAAGTCATAACGGAAGCGGTCTGAGCATCGTCGTAAACGACGTGAGACTGCGAGATATTGTCGATAAGAACGTTTCCGTCGGAATCGAGCACTTTGGTGAACGTGATCGGCTCGTGATAAATGCCGGTGCCGTTGGAGAAAGGCACGTACGCGGCGCACATCTCCATCGCGCACACTCCGTTCGTAAGACCGCCGAGGGCAACGGATATCTGCGTCTCGCCGGTGCGGTCAATACCGGAGCGCTTCAGATACTGAAGGCACATCGGGATATTGTCCTTGTAGAGCTTCACCGCGGCAACGTTGCAGGATATTGCCAGCGCCTGACGGACTGAGATCGAACCTTTGAAAGAATTGTACGAATTTCGCGGCCACGGCTTATCCGGAGTGTCCGGATTCAGGTACGATTCCTCGTCCTCGATCATCGTTGCCGTCGTAATAATGTGCTGGTCTATCAGCGGCGCGTATACGAGTATCGGTTTGATCGACGATCCCGGCTGCCTGTGCGCATCGGTGGCGTAGTTATAGGCAAGGTTCGTAGTCTTCGGCCCGTAGCCGCCGTACATCGCCTTGACCTGCCCCGTGTACTGGTCAATAAGCACGAACGATGCCTGCGCCTTATCCGTAACGGCCGTGTACTGATAGTTTA
Source organism: Clostridia bacterium (assembly GCA_017963755.1). Taxonomy (GTDB): domain Bacteria; phylum Bacillota; class Clostridia; order UBA1212; family UBA1255; genus UBA1255. The sequence continues at coordinate 722 of JAGCTF010000078.1, forward strand.
CAGGGAAATTCGCGTCGTTGTTGAATTCTTTATCAACTATCGCCTGAATCGCCCGGTCCTGCGTAGTATATATGCGGATGCCTCCGCCGTAGATCATCTGATTCGCTTCCGTCCTTGAATAGCCGCGCTCCATAAACGCGTCCCGCACGTCTTTTATGACGGCGTCAACGAAATAGCTGTACAGTGCGTAAGATGATCCGGCTTCGTATTCTTCGTTGAATTCAAGTTTGGTCTGGATGGCGTCAATGTACTCCTGCTTCGTTATCATTCCGAGTTCGAGCATTTTATCGAGTATAATTATCTGCCTTTTATACCCGTTCTGACGTCCGACAGTGGTATGCGGCGCATATTTTCCCGGATTGTTAGTTATACCGGCCAGATAAGCGCATTCGGCGAGATTAAGGTCTCCGACGTTTTTCCCGAAATACGCGCGCGACGCGGCCTGCACCCCGTAGCAGTCTCTGCCCATATATATGATATTCATATATTTTTCAAGGATCTCTTCCTTGGAATAATCTTTTTCAAGCAGGTACGCGCGCCACATCTCCGATATTTTGCGAAGCACGCTCTGCTCGTCGTCACCCGTTGCGTTTTTTATGAGCTGCTGGGTAATAGTGCTGCCGCCGTACGTGCCGAAACCGGGAAGCATGTACGCGACGATGGCGCTGAGCGATCGCTTTACGTCAACGCCCGGATGCGTAAAGAAGCGCTCGTCTTCGATGGCGACAAATGCTTTCGGCAGATAATCGGGCACCTGGTCAATAGTTACGAGCACGCGGTTAACGTTTCCGGTGCCTTTTAGGGCAATAGGTTCCTCCTGCCCTTCGTCGTTTATGTACGTTACGGGCTCGCCGTCCGGATAATAGATGAACGAGGTCAATGAAGCTGTCTCGAGCTGTATGTCCGTTACCGGCTCGGTCGTGCTGATGCACGCGGTTATCAGTCCTATGACCGCTCCTCCGACAACGAATATGGCTATCAGGACGACAACGAGCGTGATCCTGAGGGCTACGCTGAATATGTGCCACAGCACTTTCAAAAATATGAGTACCGGATTTTTGTATTCGTATTGTGCTTCTTCTACGTTGCTTCTTTTGAAGCGCCTGCTGCTCCTGCTCATCACGCTCACCTCCCCTGGACTAAAGCTCTTGTCTTTATATTATACCACAGAAGAGTGGGAGGTGGCAAGTTGCAGCTGGCAAGGTGTGGATGGATTCTTCCATGCCGCGCAGCGGCTCCTTAACTTGCCACTTGCCATTTGCCACTTATCACTTGCCATTTGCAACTTTCAACTTGCCACTTATCACTTGCCACTTGCCATTTGCCACTTGCCATTTGCAACTTTCAACTTGCCACTTATCACTTGCCACTTGCCATTTGCCACTTGCCATTCTCCATTGATTTAAGGCTCATTTGACTACCTTATTTTTCGCCAGCGAAGCCGAGTGAATGGCTAAGAATTTTGTTTGACCGAAATGCGAACCGATTCCGGGGTTCGCATGAGACCGAAAATTCGTGCCATCACTCGGTTCGCCCACTTGCAACTTGCAACTTGCCATTTACAATCTTGTCACCCGTGAAAAAAACTGGTATAATCTACATAGTTTTAAGCCTCGCCGATCCGTTGCCGCAGCGAAAACGATATCGGGCACAACGGAATTGACACCAAAGAAGGCAAAAGAATAATAACGGAGGAAGAAAAAATGTTAAAAAAAGTATCGTTTTTAGTTGCCGTAGTAATGGTCGTTACGATGCTGTTTGCCACTTTCCCGGCATTTGCGGAAGCAGCCGAAGAAGCTGAATACGTAAGATTCACTGCCGAAGGCAACGACCCGTACGCAAGTTTCTCTTTCAGCAAAGATGGCAACAATTCCAAGATCGATCCTGACACCGTAGTGTGGGCCGCTATCCGCTATAAGACCGGTTCTCAGTACGACAGCACCGGCGTCGAGTACACCGCGCAGTTCTACATCAGCCCCGCGGCAGAGCCCTGCGTACCGATCCATTACAATTTCTCTGGTAACTGGGAGACCGCTATAATCGATCTGACTTCCGTTTCCACCGTTACGGAAATGGAATCCAAATGGGACAGCACGTTCTACACCGCGACAAGCAGCATCAGATTTGACCCGCTCGAACCCGACCGCGACCCTGAAAATACCGCCGGCGACAGTTCCAGCGGACAGGTAAATTCCGGAGACTACATTGACGTCGCATGGATCGCTTTCTTCGAAAAAGAAGATGACGCTAAAGCGTACACCGGAAAAGAAACCACGCCTTACTGCATCCTTGACGTAGAGAGCCTTCTGAACCCCAACGGCGCAAATAATCTTAAGGCAGACCGCTGCGACGGCTCCGGAGTTCTCGCTCCCACAGAGCCCCCGTCAGATCTCCCGGTCAAATACGTCGTAAGCCCGAGACTCCTGGATCCTCAGCAGTTCACAGGCCATGAGAGCGTAGCGATCGAATTTACAGTTCCCGACGGTATGTCCTTCAAATCGTTCATCCTTTCCTCCGCACCCACGTGGGGCGCTCAGGCAAACGCGACTCTTGACGCCGTTATTTACGCGTGGAACCGCGACTATGATACGACGATCGAAGGCAAAGAACTTGGCACTTTCCGTGAGGAAGAGCACGTCGATAACTTCGACCTTGAAATGGATTTCGGCGTTATCCTGCCTCCCGGAAAATACGTGATCTATATGACCGCTTCCGACGATACGATCGGCGCATGGGGCGGCGATATGGACAACATCAATTACGACGCAATATACTATGTTGACGACATGGAAAACGAATCGTGGTTCCCGTACTCGGCGATCAAACTGATCAACGGCACAGATTCTGCGATCGAGCTTCCCACTCCTGGACCTACGGCAGTGCCGACCGAAAAGCCTACCGCCGCACCTACCGCAGAGCCTACCGAAAAGACTGAGACCGCAGCTCCCACAGACGCGCCCGTAGCCACCGATGCTCCTGCCAAGACCGATGACAACAGCGGTACGAAGGACAAAGACGAAAAGAAAGGCATGCCTCTCGGCGCCATCATCGGTATCGTCGCAGCAGCAGTTGTTGCCGCAGCAGTCGTTATCGCTATCGTAATTAAGAAAAAGAAGAAATAATAAACCATACGCGATCTGATAAGATCACGTAAAACAAAATGCCGCCCGGGATCACTTCTGGATCCCGGGCGGTATTTTATTGACGCTATCTAAGAACTTTATCAGTTCGCCTGCGCCGCTTCGTCAGGCCATTCGTAAAGGCCCTTGTACGCCTGCGCCGCTTCCAGCGTGGTAAACAGCGCTATTGATTCGATCTTAAGAGAATACTCCTCGGTAAGTACTACAGCGCCGTCATTATAAGGGTCGATCCTGATCGACGTAACGTCGCCTTCGAGCGTATCCGGATTCATATAACCTGCCGTTGTCGCGTCAATGATGATAATTTCCCACTCGCCCGGCTTGGTATAATCAAACTGGATCATTGCCCAGCCGCGGCCGTCAGTAGTTGTTGAAAAACGGTACTCTCCGTTGTAGTCGTTTTTCGATGCCTTCATTTTCATCGCTATGTATCTGTATTCTTCCGCCGTACCGAACCCGGTCTCTGTATTGACCGTGGCAAACGGGTCATTGGCGACTACGTACATAACTGCGCCATCTTCTTCCTGCTCAATGCTGCAAGCCCCGTTCGAATTGAAAACAGATTCGCCCAGTTCCGTAAAATCGAGATAGAAATCGGTGCCCGGGTCAAGCGCTTTGATCCTCGGGGCAGGCTCTTCTGTTGGGTCACCGGCGGGCTCCTCAGTTGGCGCGCGGGTCACGACAGCAGTGGGTGCGGGCGTCGCAGGTTCCTGCGTAGGCGCGTTTGTTTCAGCAGGGATCTCAGTCGCTGTCCCGGAATCTCCGCCGGGTTTATTGCCGGCTCCTCCGCAGGACGCCATAACGAAAAGCATCATAGCTGCGGCCAGAGCGAACGAGATCAACTTGATAATGCAACGCTTTTTCATGCTCACTTTCCTCCATTCAAGAAATAAAATATCTGTTTTTCATTGATGTTTCCACTTAGATTTCCGCCTTCGACGTTAACGGAAAGGTCCGGGAGTGCTTCACGAACTTCCGCGTACTCGATCCTGATCCGGTGAAGGCCTGCGCCAAGAAGCAAAGATCCTTCGTCGTACGCAAGATATTCTGAAGAGCGGTTCGCGTCATATACACATTCCGCGATCAGGCGGCCGTCAATATATATTTTCCCGCAGTCGTCGCACGCCAGCGAGAATTTGTATTCCGCATCTTCCGGAAGTTTTACGAAGCCCTCGTACAACACGGCAAAGTTTTTCTTAAGTTCGCTGAAACAGAACGGATCGACGTTGTCAACTACCGTGGTAAATCTGTTTTTGACCTGGAGCAGCTCTATCTCAGGCATCTTTCCGTAATTCTCGGAAAGTTTGAACCCGTAAGCCTCGATGCCACGCGTCAGTTTTGCCTCCTCGTCAGCGTTAAGCTCGACGGCAGGCATAAACGCCACGGCTTTTCTGCCGGGCGCCGCAGCAGCGATCTCGGCGTCAGAACCGGCAGGCATCTCATTGCCCGCGGCGTACGGAACAGCAAGCGTTAAAGTGTAGTTATTACGGCGCTCCGGAGCATTGTCGCCGGTCGTAAACCAGGAATAAAGATCGTAGATATCAGTGACGTTGTCCGTCCAGTGGAAATTTACCGTGAAGTGCTCAGACGTGATGCCGAGCAGCGAGCGCGGAATGGCTATCATCAGTTCGTTTCCCGAAAGGCTCATACGGACAATGCCGACCTCCTGCCATACGTTGTTTTTATATGCGCATACGGTCGTGAACTTTTCATTGATAACGTCGTAGTTTACAACAAAGTCGTACCCTTCCCAGCCGGTATTTTTGTCGTTATCGGCGTCAATAAACAGCAGCATCCAGTTTCTGCCTTCCGGTTTCGTGAGTTTTTCCGCAGTGCGCACGTAAAAATAGGCCATGCCTCCGTCCGCCGTCATGCGGCTCTCGACAATATCGTTGCGCCCCGTAGTATTGACGTATTTGATCTTCCCGGTCGTGTCAGTGGAATTGCGTTCAGTCGTATCGCCCTTAAAATCGGTAAATACAGGCGCTATCTCCTGCCATTGCTCAAAGCCGCCGTCAATATCCACAGTCCTTGCCCCCGTACTTCCGTCAGGCGGGAGCACGCCTTTGAAGCGGCGGATGATCGAGCACATCTGGTAGAAATAATTGTCCGTAAAACCGCCCTTCATCGGCTCGATATCGCGTGAAAACTCGCGGTTGAACTGATCGACGTACCCCGTATCGGTCGGCTTGGGCTTGTCCTGCGTGAAATTCTGCGCGATCCATTCGTTCCAGCGCGTTATAAGCATTACCTGGCACTCCGGATGTTCATCCATCAGCTGCTTGAAAGTGCGCTCGAACATAAGGCCCTCGCCCATCGTCGGAGTCTCGAAAAACTGATCTACGTATTTCTTTCCCGATTTCAATCCGCTGCGCCCGGAACCATAATTAGCAAATGCTGCCGTTCCGATGCCGATGCACTCCGCTTTTTCAGGATCTTCCGCCCAGCCGTACGGCTGGCCGTAAAGTACGCCGCCGTCGATCCACCATTTTTCACCTCCGCCCAGCCACGACTTGCGAAAAGTTAATTTATCCTTGAAATTTTCGTCGCTGAATATCGGGAAACTGCCGTCGTCCGTCGGCTTGATAAGGGCAAGCGGTTTGCCTTCCCAGTAGAACCACATATCCTTATACTTTTCGTCCGTCATAAACAGCTCATAGAATTTGCCTGTATCTCCGTGTGATGCTTTCGCGTCAGTACCGAAGCACCAGGGCACCACGTACGGCGTCATCTGACCTTCCGCACGCATTTCCAGGCACGTGTCAAGGAACGTTTTCATCGCGTTCTCATAGAGGAACCCGTTCGTCATGTCGATGTAGAGGAAATCAACGCCCGCCATAGCGAAATAGTACATGTCCCGCCTGATCTGCCACACGTCATTCGCCTTGTGGTAGCCCGTCTCCGGTTCGCCCCAGAAACAGAATCCCCACTTCGTGCCGAAATCCGTTTTGGCAGGATTATTGGCAAGCGCTTTTGTAACGTCAACGGGCGCTGAGATCTCTGCAGTCCAGAGCGAATAAAACAGCCCCACGTATCTATCCTTCTTCGGCAGCCCGACTTCATCAGACGTCGGCAGCTTCCTTCCAAGCGCATCGGTAGCGGTCTCGTTGTAATTTGTGACAATTATCTGCGGCGACTTTCCGTCTTTCGTCAGCACCTGTTTATCGGGCGCTGCAGGCTTGAATTCGAGCAGGTCAATGCTTTTCATTGGTTCTTTTTCGCTTCCTTTCCCGTTTCCGCTTCCGTCCCGGCTGCATCCGCCCGTAAATGCAGCTAGCGACAGCGTCAATGCGATCGCAAGCACCAGCGGCTTAAGTATCGTGGCGGTGATTTTATGTTTGCTGTTTCGTTTCCTCATATCAGTTTCTCTCCTTCTTCAGCTTGAGCGGCGTACCACGGTCAACGCAGCTTATCCAGTACGTTTTTCCACCGCTCCTGCATTTCCTCCGAATTGACCACAGGCTCAAAGCCCATACGGAGGTACGCGCGGATCGCGGGCAATCTAAAATCGTCCGTAGTCAGGCCGATCTGCATTGTCCCCCGCCCGGTCAACTGCGCCAGTGCGTATGAGACGATCGCGTTTCCTATGCCTAGGCCTCTGTATTTTTCCCTGCAGCAGACCATGTGGAGCATGCCCTTGCCGCCAGGTTCGGTGTAAAAAGTGATCGTCGCTGCCGCTTCGCCTGACGGAGCGCGGACAAACACCAGATCCTTTACCGGATCGATCCCCCGAACGTCCAGGATAGCCGCCTTGAACAGTTCCGGCCCCGCACCGGGCTCGATCAATCCTTCCCTGCATATCGCGAGCCATTCGTCGATCTGCCCCAGCGCTCCCGAGAAATAATCGAACGAATACCCCTCCGGCAATTCGCAGAGGTCAAAGCTCTTTCCGCGGAAGATCATGCTTAGTTGTTCCATTATATTATGTACTCCTGATAAAGATCGTTTTGCGTCAATGATTATAACATATTCCCGGGGAAAAACAAAGAACTAGGACGAGCAACGAGGAACCCGGAACTAGTGACTAGTGACCTTCTTTCACGGCCGCAGCTCTGTCTTTTTTCAATTGCGGCCGTATTGGTGAGGCGGAACGCACGGCCGCATTCCTCCTTTTCCCTATGTGCGGCCGTATAAATGAGCAATTCGCACGGCCGCAACTCTGTTTTTTTCCAATTGCGGCCGTACCGGTGAGGAAGGTCGCACGGCCGCATTCCTCCTTTTCCCCTTTTGCGGCCGTATAAATGAGCAACAAGGCCGTTTTTCAACCTTTTGATCTTTGGCGAAGCCGAATGAATAGCTAAGAATTTTGTTTGACCGAAATGCGAACCGATTCTGGGGTTCGCATGAGACCCAAAATTCGTGCTATCATTCGGCTTCGCCTCTTAACTCTCAACTATGAACTCTTAACCGTGCTGTCATTCGGTTCCGCTCGTTGCC
>JAGCTF010000079.1 GCA_017963755.1 Clostridia bacterium
CACTTGCAACTTGCCACTTGCCACTTATCACTTGCCACTTGCCACTTGCCACTTATCACTTGCCACTTTCAACTTGCCACTTGCCACTTTCAACTTATCACTTGCCACTTTCAACTTGCCACTTATCACTTGCCACTTGCCACTTGCAACTTGCAACTTGCCACTTCTCATACTCCTCCGTACGTGCCGCTCGTATCGCTGAACACTGACTCGACCCCTTCTTTGCGGCGCGACGTCTTAACGCGCTTCATAAGTTCGTTATAATAAAGCTCATCGTCGAACGGGATCTCGATCTCTTTTCCGAGCCATGCCGAAAGATGCATTGCGTTGGAGATCGTAAGGCCTTTGATACCTTCTTCACCGCCCGCGACCAGCGGTTCGCCGCGCAGGATCGCACCTGCAAAAGCGTTCAGTACGCCGGAATGCTGCTCATTCTTACCGTCAGTCTCAACCTCAACGGTAGTGCTTTTAGGAGCGGCAAACGAACTCTTGTTGATCTTCGTAAATTCCGGTTCGGGCATTTCGAGTTCTGTAAGGAGCAGTTTGCGGCCGTCGGCAATGATCCTTGCCCCGTCCATCGTGATCTCAAATCTGTTGCTGCCGGGAGCGTCGCCGGTTGACGTAATGAAAGTACCGGTCGCGCCGTTCGGATATTCCACGAACGTCGTAACGTCATCCTCAACCTCGATATCGTGCCACTTTCCGAAATACATGCGCGTGTACACCTTTTTGGGCATGCCGCAGATCCATTGCCACAGGTCAAGGTTATGAGGACACTGGTTGAGCAGCACACCGCCGCCCTCGCCGGACCACGTTGCCCGCCATGCTCCGGAATCATAATATGCCTGCGGACGGTACCAGTTCGTGATGATCCAGTTCGTACGCCTGATGTTTCCGTATTTGCCCGACTGAACGAGTTCGCGCATCTTCCTGTACAGGCAGTCGGTACGCTGATTGAACATCATTCCGAACACGACGCCAGCACTCTTCGCCGCTTCGTTCATCTCTTTTACCTGCTTCGTATACACGCCTGCTGGCTTCTCGCACATGACGTGGATGCCGCGCTTGAAGCACTCCATAACGTATTTCGGGTGGAAATAGTGCGGAACGGCTACGATGACCGCTTCGACCAGCCCGCTGTCAAGCATTTCTTCCGCCGTGTTGAAGACGGCAACGCCAGGGATCTTTGATTGTGCATATTCGAGGCGCGCCGGATTTATGTCGGCAACGGCTGCCACTTCGATCTCAGGGCAGCGGCCTGCCAGTATGTTGGCAATATGGCCTGATCCCATGTTACCTACGCCTATGATTCCTAATTTTACAGTGCTCATAATAACCTCCCGTTATGTTCTCCGTTTATGGTTCGCTTCAATTTATACCCATCGCTTTAAGATTCAGGTAGCTTCTTTTCAGGCACTCGAACGGATCTTCCCCGTAGCAATCGTCCTGCTCCACGAGAAGATACTTTGTCCCCGCCGCCTCCGCCTTCTCAAGCACGCGGTCAAAATTAATATTGCCCTCTCCCACCACGGCCATTCGGGGCTGGCGGTCAACACAGGCCATATCTTTCAGGTGTATGCAGGGCACGCGCCCGGACAATTTCTCTATCCACTGAGCCGGATCTCCGCCGCCGTACTGCACCCAGTACGTATCGAGCGTAAAGCCCATTTCTTCCGGTTTGAACGCGTCGGCAAGTTTCTCTATATACAGTCTTCCGTCCGCAGCGCGCATAAATTCCATGTGATGGTTATGATACATAAAATACGCTCCGGCCGCGGCGATGCGCTTGGCCGCTTCTTTATATCCGCTTACAAATCTGTCGTAGTCTTCCGGATCGTGAAGGCCTCCGGGCATGCAGCCGATACCTACGTAGCCGCAGCCGAATTTTTTATGATCCTCGACGGTTTTTTCCGGCTCCGTGCGGATCTTGTTTCCGTCATAATGCGTAAGCGCGCAGATGAGCCCGTTCTTTTTGAGTTCTTCAGCCATCCAGTCGGGGTCGTATGCGCAGACGCCGGAAAGCTGGACCGTCGTATAACCTATATCAGCTACTTTTTTAAGCGTTTCCGAAAGGGCGTCCGTGTTCCCGCAATATGCCCTCACCGTATATAATTGAGCTCCAGATCTCATCAAATAATCCTCCTTTATCACTTTGTTGACAATAATTCTTTCAGAGTTTTTGCGGCGAAGTCAAACGCTTCGTCCTTCGAGCCGAATACGGTGCCGTCAACGGTTGCCGCTCCTCTGTCCTGTTCAAGTTTCGCAAGTCCTTCAAAAACTGCCAGATGCGGTTCGAGCGTTAACATCTCCCCGGTATATTCGCTAAGGATACGCTTCACGTTTCCGACTCCGCGTCCCGCGGCAACGACGGTACCGTTAGGCATTGCATCCTTAATGTGCATATACTCGACAAACGGTTTTAACATTGTCCACGCGCTGTACGTCTCCACGCCGCACTGTACGAAATTTGCCGGATCGAACACTGCTCTTAACTCCGGCAATGCTTTATGTATCTGGAGGCAGCGCTCTGCTACGTCACCGTAAATTCCTTTTTCATTCTCGTGACACAGTATTATCCCTGCTTTATCCGCTTCTTCGATAAATCCAGACAACCTATTAATGACTTCATCGAAATACATGCCGTATTTATGCGTCTCATCTGCATTTTTAGCGTCTTCCTCAGGAATATGCGGCATAAAGAAGCTGAATATGCGCATATATTTTGCTCCGAGAATAACTGCAGTCTCCAGGCAGTGCTTGAATTTGTCAAAATGCGGCCCGAAGTCGTCAAATATCTGCTGTTTGCCGAATGGCGACCCTATCGATAACACTGAAATACCCTCGTCTGAAAGCCTGGCTTTGATCTCGGATGCTTTCTTACCGGTCACGTCGCCGATGCTCATGCCGTCTACACCGCGTATTTCGAGATGTGTGAATCCGTTTCTTTTAAGAGCCCGGATCTGCCGGTCCAGTGTGCTGCCCGCTTCATCAGCGAACGCTGACAGAATGAATTTCTTCATTTAAGTCCTCCGTTAATACAAGCATATTCATTGTCTCCGTCGGTCATTACGAGACGCGAAGACGTAAGTTCAGTAAGGTCTTTTTTTATTTGCTCTACAATTCCTACAGGCACCAGTACTGTAAATTTAACGCCGTCATCGTATTCTATATCTGTCAGGAGAAGTTCCGCTGCTGTAGAAGCGCCGCAGTTCTTTCCGGATCTATCCTCAAGGTAATTTCGCACGCGGCCTCCTTCGGTGTAGTTCACCGAGATCGCGATCCGGCTGCAGAGCTTTATCTCCGCCTCTCCAGCGGCATCGAGGCACATTGACGCGCTTCCGGAGTATGCTCGTACAAGGCCTGCCGCTCCCAATAGTGTACCGCCGAAATATCTGGTGACAACGACTGCGGCGTTGACCAGTCCGCGTTTTTTCAGCACGTCGAGCACCGGCATCCCGCCTGTGCCCTGCGGCTCGCCGTCGTCGGAGTACCTGGTGTACTCCCCCGTCTGTGTTTTTACGTCGTACGCGTAAACGTGATGGCGTGCATCGGGATAAAGGCCCCGCCGCTCCTTCAAAAAAGCGAGTGCTTCCTCTTCGGAGTTTACCGGCTGCACGGCGGCAATAAATCTCGATTTTTTCTCTGTGAGTTCCGTCTCGCAGAACCCTGCAGGTGTACGGTACCCTTCCGTCGCCATCGTTTCCTCCTGTCGCGCGTACGGTTCGCGGCCTTCCTGCCGCGCCGTTAATATAATTTTACATCACCAGGGCCGGCAATGGCAAGTGGGAGTTAGGAACGGCTCTTTTCCTGGTTCCGTGAAAAGTTTTATAAAATCGGGGGATGCTCCGGCTTGAGTTTGCCGGCCGCAAGGCGTATCATGGCGGCAATTTCTCAAACATTTTAAAGTCTGTTTTCTGCGGCGCTGTCTTTTACTTCGCGGTCGGTCAACTTTGGCCCACAAATCGGCTTTTTCGGGTTTTGTGTGCCAGCCGGGCGCTGTCTCTCAAGTCGGTTGCGGTCAACTTTGGCACACAAATCAGTTTTTTCGAGTTTTGTGTGCCAGCCGGGCGCTGTCTCTCAAGTCAGTCGCGGTCAACTTTGGCACACAAATCGGTTTTTTTGAGTTTTGTGTGCCAGTCTGGCGCTGTCTCTCAAGTCAGTCGCGGTCAACTTTGGCACACAAATCAGTTTTTTCGAGTTTTGTGTGCCAGGCCGGCTCTGCCTCCGGAAATTTTAGAAGGAAAAAATGAGAAATTTTTGGCACACAAATCGCCTAAATTGGAGATCGTGTGCCACTCCTCCTCTATCCCCCAAAAAAAATGAAAAAATTTTGGCACACAAATTGCCCAAATTGAAGATCGTGTGCCACTCCTCACAAACCTCCGAAGAAAAATGAGCAATAAAAGGGACAGGCGGTGTAAGGGTGTAATCTACCCGGGATAGTCCGGAACAGGACGCCGTCAAAACACATTTTTCACGGAAACAGGGAAAGAGCCTTAGGAAGCCTCTTGAATGGTTAGTTACAAATCTGTTAATGCCCAAATACCCTCAATCATTTGCCATCTTCTTAAGAAAAAAACTGCGTTGTTCTGGTCGCTGCCAGAACCATATTGTCATCGGAAAAAGATTGAAAAGTCAAAAATATTTCCCGCTCAGATATTGAAATGTCGTAGAATATGTGCTAAATTATTGCTGCAAAGTCAAACCGGAGGTTAAATTATGCTTTTCAGAAAAATCTCTTCTCTAATGAAAGAAAGGTCACTACCAAAGGGAAAATAACGTATATGCCGATCTACTTCGTTATGTGCTTTCAGAAAGGCACAGGCGATAACCTTTCGTTCTGAAAAAAGGATGGACTGATTGATGAACAAACACTGATGCGTTACTGAAGTTCGAGGTTTCGATTTCTTTTTGCATATGATCTCCTTTCATTTTTGGACATAAAAAAGCCGGCTGGTTTTTTAATTCAGTCGACCGAAAAAAATGTATTGGGATTTGGATTGTTCCTTATCAGTTGATTAAAAAAGGAGAACTTGAATAAACAATCTTGGACAAAAATCCATAAAATTTGTATTTCTATCCAAATACGGTCCTCTCCCGGCAAGGGTATCAGAGGAGACCGGATGTCTAAAATCAACAATTTATGCCGAAAAACACGGGGTAAACACTTTTTTAAGTTTCGGATTGTGCAAAAGCCTCTCCCGGCGGTAGATAGATCCCCTGGAGCGGTAGAAACGGGCGGTCTGGAGTAAACCGGCGGTAGATGAAAAATAAGGCCGTTTACGGGGTCACACAGGCGCGGCACGTCGGGACAGTATAAACCCATACCACCGGCACGGGGAAAGCCGTAAAACGGCCGTTTTTAAACACGTTTAAAAGCCGTTTAAACGATCGCACAGGACCGAAAAACGGCATAAAAAAACTCCGGCGGACCGGTGCGGCATTTATTTATATCTTTTTGCGTATTGCAACAGGGCAAGCAGTGCCCCGCCGATAAACGGCAAAATTATAGCAATCAAGATCCCCGCCGAAACAAACGGCGCAAGAACGTAATTTTTCCAATTTTTTGGGCGGGCATATATCCAGCCGCCCGCGATTGCAAGCCATGCAATACCGGCAATTATAGCAAACAGGATTAAAAAATCTTTCATAATTCCCACCATGCGACGCCGTAAACAGATACGGCAATTTCTTTTTTGTTTCGGTCCGTAAACGTCGGCGCGCCTTCCGTGCGCCGTGCAGCTTTTGCATATTGCCGCCGCAAAATATAATACACGTTCTCGCGCTTTTTGGCAAGTACGGCGCCGCGCGCCGTTTCGTCGGTATCATAATAGAAATATATTTTTTTCATGGTTAAAACCCTCCTATTAATTATTAATTGCTTCGCCGCGTTGCGATCTTTCCCAGTCCGCAATAGATGGTTTATAACCGCCGCAATACTGCGCCCTAATTAATGCTTTATTTCATTCAGAGCAACCGTCAACCGGGATTTTTCGCGCAATGTTATATTTATTTGCTTCTTTTAAAAATAGATAGCACAGTACTTTTAGGTTGATTTTCAAACACTTTAAATAGATTAATTTCAATTAACGGGAGCCGGCATTTGCTAAGGAATATGCATTGTCTTGTGTATCGCGAATCAATTTAAAAACATTATCATAATCAGTGAGGTATAGCAGATCCTGTGAGTTCACACTAAAGAAATTGGCTCTGTTGCTATTTGTTGTAGTATCATCGTTAAGTACCACGGTTCCAACATTTGTCATTTTTTCAACAAGACCTCGGTTTATAGTGACAGTTGATAATTTTGCTAAAGGCTTCACTTGAGTGTTTAACGCGAATACTCCACCGGAAATATAAACCGATTTTTCAGTAATGATATAACCAGTGTTTTTAAGTCTGACAAAAGACGTAATAACTGAGGCCAAATATATCCACACCGGGAACATATGCAGTAAAAAGAACGGAATTGTAAACCATGACATCGTATCCTCCCCCGTACGGATATCGTTTATTGATTCGATAATCATAGGAATATCTATACAACACCATACGATAGAAATCGGAAGTAATAAGTTGAAAATGCTCCGAATTAAAAATGCTTTTCGAGCAGGAGCGCCGCGCCATAAAACTGTTTCATTGCTTCCAACCATTTGCTCTAACTCGTGACGAATCATGACTTGCCTCCAGAGTGTTCTTTGTCGATTTTTTTATTATCCCGGTTCGTATTCGGGTCAGACGTGATTCCTGGCTATTCTTTCGTTCATGCTTCCATTTGCAAGGCTTAGTATCGTATCTTGCTGCTGAAGAAGACACCTGTGACGTCTCCGTAAGCGATAATACGCCTGTAATTATCCATCGTGGCATTTCTGTTTTTTTCGTAGTAACCCAGTATCACCATGTTGCGGTCTCTTACCGTTTTATTCCCGGAAGAATCTGTTTCAATATATCCGATCAGCATAAAATCCGACGTTTTGATTTCTGCGCGTTCCATAATTGCCGCCTCCTTTTTCTTTGCCCAATTATACACCAATGCTGCTTATTTGTCAGTTCTTTTATCGTCGAACATGGATAGATACAATCATCACGGGACAAAACGCAACAAAATTCAGCGATTGATAAAAAGTACTGGACAATCGGTTTTTATTGTGGTAAAATCCGTTCGCGCTTTTGAAAAGAGGCGCGTATGACTTTCCTGAAAGCATGAAAGTCAGAGAATACGGTTGCCAATGTGGCTCAGGGGTAGAGCAATTCACTCGTAATGAATAGGTCGTGAGTTCGATTCTCACCATTGGCTTAAAAAAAGAAGTCCGCGATCACCCGGACTTCTTTCTTTTTTGCTTCACTACCGATACGTTCCAAATTCGGCAATAACTCAAAAATCAAAGTTCCTTAAACTCTATTCCGATCTTGTTCCTAAGCGTCTCGAACGCCCCCAGCACCTTAAGCGTGCCGTTTTCCCGCTCTTTCGCTCTGCCCATGATATAGCAGTTCGTAGGCTCGAGACCGAGCACGTAGTCGCCGGCGGCCATGCAGCGCCACTGGGCAAGCACCGGAAGCGTTTCCCCGCTCCAGGAAAGCAACATTGACGACCCGAGCGCCGGATTATCGAGCTTTGCCCAAAAACCATCCTTGGCCCCGTCGATCTCGTGGAAGAACACGCGTTCCTCTTCCCCCGCCGCGGGAGGATCGAAACCGAGCTCCCTGCCGAGGCCGGTACGCGCAAAATCCGTGCGGGGTATTGTCCGCCGCGCTTCAGGAAGCGTCAGATGTGCGTCCTCGCAGACCATCGGATAGCCGAAATTGCAATGGTAGATCTGCATTATTTCTTCAGCTTTAGGCGAGAGATTCGTGACGCAGTCTTCGACGTCGATCCTCGCTCCGAATGCGCTTACGCGGATCGTGCGCTTCACTTCGAGCACGTGCCCGAACAGCGCCGTTTCACGCACCGTACCGCTCACGATGATCTCGTCGTCAATGATCTCCGCACGGATGTTGTCGGCGGCAATGCTGTGGTAGCGTCCGTGGATCGGGTGCCATTCGGCTCCGTCGCGATTCGCCGGTCCCGCCGATCTGAGGCCGCACGTATACAGGAGGCCGCCCGGAAACGTGTTGGAAAACTCTTCTTCGTACGGGGCAATTATTGCCGGATTATCGTATCCGTTCTTGGACATCCAGCTCATATTGACGCCGCGAAAACGGCATTGACCGAGGTCAAGCCCTGCGTCAGGCAGTACGTCGAGTTCCAGTCCTCCGGCGGTCCTGATCTCAATTATGCCTGTACCGTGCGCCTTGCCCTCCGACACGGTGACCCTGCGGAGCGTTACCAGCTGAGAAAGATTCCCGACGTACCCTTTTTTTACCAGTTCATTAATTTCATTGTCCATAAAAACCTCCGAAAATACGCGGAATCAATAAAGCTAGATCCAGAACTTGTCCAGATTCATCACGCTGCTGCATTCCATGTATTCTTTGATATAGATCTGTGTCGCCTCCTCCAGCGTGCAGTCGCTGCCGCTGTACTTAAGCAGGACTGAGATGACACGCGTAGGAACGAGAATATCAAGTGTTTTTGCAGAACTGCGGGTCCTTGCCATCGCCGCAACGATCTTGCGCACGTCCGCGCCGGCAAAAGTTTCAGTGAAAAAAGCGGTCTCCTGCGCCTTGCGCCTGTTCCTTGACCGGTTATGAAGCAGCCGTAAGCCTGTAGCGATAAGAAGCGTCAAGGGGAGGATGGCAATTGCCGAGATCCACCACGGCAGGTGCGTCGCGAAGCCGTAAAAATCGTTCCAGCCGCCTTTCTCCTCTCCGATCACGACCACCATAATGAAATAAATGACCGCGTATATCAGTACCGGTATCAGAGCGATCAGCGAGTCCAGAAAGCGCATGTTTTTCTGGGTCATAAAGAAACTGAAAGCGACTACTGCAAGGATCGGGCACACTCCGTGAAGGAATAAGCGCGAACCGGTAAAAATAAGCACGAATCCTTTCACCGGGGCAAGGATAAACAGTGATACGAGAAACGTCAGTGCCACGGACGTGACGCCGGCATATACGACGTCAACGATCCATCTGGGCAGATAATAGTTGTGAGTCCTGAGCCCGTCCATGGTATACGGAATGACCATCGCCATGGCGGCGGCTGCGAGAATGTTGGAATTAACGGTAAACATACAGAAAGTGCGGAGGCCCATGTGGTCAAAGTTTTCGTCGGCAATGGTGGTAAGATTCATCGTCACTCCAATGCAGACGCATACGACCACGATCAGCGCGCTGAACATAGCCAGAAGGCACTCTCTCCGGGTGATCTTCATCACTCTTTCCATAAGGCATGCTCCTTTTCGTTTAATTCTGCAGTTGTAATTATATCACACTTTTATCCGCCGTTTCCAACACTTTTCACAAACTGCGAACCGATCCCGGGGTTCGCAGTAGACCCAAAATTCGTGCCATCACTCGGTTCGCCCACTTGCCACTTGCCACTTGCCACTTAACCATCAACCCTTCTGCAGTCCCCAGTACACGCCCTTCGCGGCCATCAGCTCTTCGTGCGAACCCTGCTCGATCA
This sequence comes from Clostridia bacterium, assembly GCA_017963755.1. Lineage (GTDB taxonomy): Bacteria > Bacillota > Clostridia > UBA1212 > UBA1255 > UBA1255. The sequence continues at coordinate 9,572 of JAGCTF010000079.1, forward strand.
CCTCGCCGTGACTCAGCACGATAATCTTACCGGCACCGCGGATCGTTGACAGCCTGTGCGCGACGATCAGCATCGTGCCTATGTTCTTCATTTTCTCGAGCGAATCCTGGATCAGGATCTCGGTCTCGGTGTCAATATTTGCCGTCGCTTCGTCGAGTATCATTATTTCGGGGTTGTGCAGCACGGTCCTCGCGAAGGACAAAAGCTGCCTCTGCCCGGCAGAAAAGTTATTGCCCCTCTCACGCACTTCCTCGTCAAGCCCGTTCTTAAGCTTCCCGATAAACTTGTCCGCGTTAACGTACCTGCACGCCTCGTTGACCTCTTCGTCGCTGAACTTTCCGTCGTCGCCCAGCGTTATGTTGCTGCGCACGGTGCCTGAGAACAGGAACACGTCCTGAAGCATCTGCCCGAAATGGCGGCGAAGCGACGCGATAGTGTAGCGGCGGATATTGACCCCGTCGATCAGTATCTCGCCCTGCTGGATGTCGTAATTGCGGCAGATCAGGCTGAGAATCGTCGTCTTACCGGCGCCGGTAGCACCAACGAACGCCGCGGTCTCTCCGGCCTCCACCGTGAACGAAACACCGCGAAGCACCCATTCGTCTTCCTTATAGCGGAACCACACGTCGCGGAATTCGATCTTCCCTTTAACTTCCTTAAGCTCCACAGCGCCTTCGTCATCTTTGAGATCGGGCTCAAGATCCAGCAGGCTGAACACCTTCTCCGCCGAAGCCATCGAAGACTGCAGCCGGTTGAACTGCTCGGCCAGGTTCTGGATAGGCGTGTAGAATCTGAAAATGTACATGTAGAACGAAACTACCACGGCGCCCGTGACGGTCGAACCGAGGAACCCGGTGGGGTTGATGTAGCCTTTCGCGGCCATGTAGAACAGCGTCATCACCGAGCCGAGGTACAGCATGTTGACAACGGGTCTGAATATGGCAAACACGAACATCTGCTCGCGCTTTGACTTGTACAGGCGGTCGTTGTGGCCGTCAAATTCGTTCTTTTTGCGCTTCTGGCAGTTGAACGACTGTATGATCTTCATGCCGGACAGATTTTCCGACAGGAACGTGTTCAGTTCGGTGTTGTTGTTCTTAACGTGCCGGTGCGCGCGGCGTGCATATTTGCGGAAGATCACCGTGAACAGCACGACGAACGGCGTGAACATCATCACGATCGCGGTCAGGCGCCAGTTCAGTATAAGCATTGCGACCAGTACGCCCACGATGATAACAGCGTTCTTGAACACGTTGACCAGAATATCCGTGAACAGCTGCGAGATCGCACCGACGTCACTCGAAACACGCGTAACGAGCTTGCCCACGGGGATCGAATTGAGCTGGCCGTGAGAGAGGCTCAGTGTATGCGAATAAACGTCCTCGCGGATCGACGTGATTATGCGCTGGCCCGTCCGCTGCAGGACAACGGCCTGGTAATATCTCGCTGCCATCGACAGCACCAGAAGTCCGGCGCTGAGGGCAACGACCAGCAGCAGGTCTTTCATCGCGAAACCGTCCGTGATCATTTGTTCGGCGCGTCCGAGTATCAGCGGGGAGATTATTTCGTATGCCACTGACAACAGCAGCAGTATGAGCACTACCACGAACTGTTTTACGTACGGGCGCGCGTAGCGCAAAAGCCGTTTCGTAATATCGCGGTCCTTCATATTGCGCTCGAAACCCATCGAAGTTTTTTTGTCTTTAGTCAGCAGGTATGCCAGCGAGAAAACGACGGCCAGCACTCCGGCGACAAGTAATAAAATAGCTACGGGCGACATTACAGCCTCTCCCCCCTTTCCTTTTCTGCCTCGATCTTCTGAAGTTCAGCCATATGTTTATATTTTTCGTTGCTCTTGAGCAGTTCAGCGTGCGTCCCCATTCCGGCGATCCGGCCTTCGTCTATAAAGATGATGCGGTCCATGTACGACATCGTGGAGATGCGGTGCCCGATTATCAGCGTCGTCATACCCTTCCGGTTATCGCGCAGGTTGGTGAGGATGTGCTCCTCCGTTTCCACGTCGACAGCCGAAAGCGAGTCGTCAAGCACGAGCACAGGGGCGTTTCGTATGAGCGCGCGCGCGATCGATATACGCTGTTTCTGGCCTCCCGACACGGTCACGCCGCGTTCGCCGAGGAGCGTCGAATAACCTGCAGAGAAGCTCTTTACGTTATCGTCAACGTCCGCCAGCCTCGCACTGTTTTCCACGAGCGCGAGCGTCGATTCCTCATCCGCAGGCTCTTCAAAAAACGCGATATTATTCTCGATCGTATCGCTGAACAAGAAATTGTCCTGCGGCACGTACGCGATGTTTGCCCTCGCGGCGTAGATCGGGATCGTATTCACGTCCTTGCCGTCAAGGAACAGCGTGCCGTCCTCTACGTTATACGTGCGCAGCAGCAGGTCGGCGATCGTCGATTTGCCGGAACCGGTGCGCCCGATCACGCCTATATTCTCCCCCGCTTTTACGGTGAACGAGACGTCGTCAAGGACTTTTACTTCCGTTCCGGGGTACGCGAACGTCATGTGGCGGAATTCGATCTCGCCGTTCAGTTTAAGATCCATAGGCTCGGTCACGTTCGGGCCGTCGGCAACGTCGATCTTCGCGTCAATAAGAGCGCTTATGCGTTTCATTGACGCCTTGCCCTGCGAGGTCATTTTGATCAGTTCCGCGACGGCAATGACAGGCCAGATCAGCGAGTCGAAGTAGCCGAAATACTCTATTAATTGTCCCGCATTGAACACGCCCTCGTGCGCGAGCCAGCCGCCGTAGCCCAGAATGATGCACACGACAGACTCGATCAGCAGTTCGGTAAAAATGTCAAGCTTCATCGACAGCTTAACGAACTCGACGTTGACCTTTTCATTGTCCTTATTATGTTTGCGGAACGTGAGCAGCTCGCGGTACTCATTTACGAACGCCTTGATGACCGCCACGCCGGAATAGCTCTCCTGAGCGAAGTCGGACAGCTTCGAAAACGCTGCCTGACGCTCCTCCCACTTAGCTTCCATGTACTTGCCCATTATAACGCCGATGACCGCCATCAGCGCCATCGGTATCATCGAGAGCAGCGTTAAGAGCCAGCTCATTCGCATCATTTTGATGAACGCCATACCGCCTAAGATGACCACGTCGGTGATCATCAGCACGCTCCATGCGAAACAGTCCTGAACGGTCTCGAGGTCGTTGGTGTAGTAGGACATCAGGTCGCCAACTTTATTGACCTGGTAGTACTGCTGTGAGAGGTCTTTGCAGCGGTCAAACATGCTGCGGCGCAGCCCGTGCTCAACTTTGAGCGACGTGCCGATGAAGCAGAGGCGCCATACGAAGCGCCCCACGACCATAGTGAGGATGATAAGGAGTATAGGCAGGCAGATCTTGTTCAGCACGAATGCCATGTCAAACGGCACCTGCACGCCTCCTATAACGTTATATCCGTCGTTAAGACCGTTTATGACCATGCGGTAGAGTTCGGGGATAATGAGCTCCACGTAGTCTATGCAGAACAGCGTGGCAATTCCTATCAAAAGCGCCCAGCTGTACCTCAGGTAGTATTTATTTATATTTTTATCGAATATCATTGTACGTCTTTTAACCCTTTTCTTTATGTCTGGATATCAGGTGTCCGGGTGTCCGTACACGCTGTTTGTTTATGTGTCCGTATCCACGGCGGCGTTGCTTCGCGAGTTCTGCATTATGCCAATCACCAGTGCGACGATGAAACCGCCGATGAAACCGCCGAAGTGTCCGTAATTGTCGATGCCCGTATTGAACAATCCGTACGCGAGATTAAATATTACCGACGTGGCGAGCCATGAAAAATTCCCCGTACGCCTGAATTCTTTCGCGTTTTTCCCCAGCGTCATGCGGTACAGGAGCGCCCCGCCGAGACCCATTATTGCCCCTGAAGCGCCGAGCGACAGTGCGTTCGAAAACGCCAGTCCGAGCATATTTCCGGCGAGCCCGCCCAGAAAGTATATGAGCCACAGCTGCAGGTTCGAGTAGTATCTGTTAAGCGTACGCCCCAGCATATACAGGAAAAGCATATTGCTCATCAGATGCATTATATCCGCGTGCAGGAACATCGACGTGATGAGGCGCCACCACTCGCCGGCAAATATCTTTGCGTTGTCCTGGATGCCGAAATTCACGAGCGGGTCTGTCCCTGTGCGCAGTTTCATAAAATATCCGGCGGCAAACACGAGTACGTTGGCAACGATCAGGAATATCAGCAGACTGGGGCCTTTCGTTCTGGCTTCCGGCGATGCTTCGAGCGACCGTATTCTCTGCTGCGATTCGGTCACGGTGTTCCTGGCCTTTGAAAGCTGCTCTTCCGCGGAAAGACCTGATGCGGAAAGCGTTTTTTCGAGCGCGGCGCGCACTTTTCTGCTGCCTATCCTTCGGCCGGACACCACTCTGTAAGTTCCGCTTTCGGGATCGATCTCGACTATATCCGCGATCATTCCGGCTTCTTCAAGCTTTTTCTGCCCGAGCGCAAGCGCTTCTCTCAGCGCCGCTTCACCGCCGCCAGCACGGCAGCCCGGATCGATCATGAGCATCACGTAGAAATTCACCGAAGTCTTTTTAACGGTGATAGAGATAAGCATATCTGCGAGCGAGGAAATATTATTCCTCCACGCCTGATAATGTTCTTCGCCTGGTATCTCCCCTGAAGCCGGGGCCGCGATGACGCCTATCTCCGCGTAAGTCACAGAATTATACTCCGAAAGAGCATAACCTCCCGGAGTAGATGCTTTCCTAAAAAATGCGTCGGATATCAGGTTCGCCGCTAAAAGAGAAGCGGTCGCCCTGCACTTTTCCGCGCCGGTACTTACGTTTCCAGTGCTGATTTCCATGAGTTTATATATAAGTTAAATCAACTATTTCTTGATATATACGATCTCGTCGTCGTAAACGTATCCCAGTTCTTCCCTGGCACGCTGCTCGATATATTCGTCGGTATCGGCGACGTTCTCTTCTTCTTCGATCTCCTCGAGCTGCTGCTCGGCGATGGCAAGTTCACTCTTTATGTTCTCGCCGCGGTCAATATTATCATCGAGCGTTTTCTGCTGGCTGACAAGCATAAATACGAGGTACACGGCGATCGCCGCGAATATGATGTTCTGAAAACTGAATATTCTTTTCAATCGCCTCACCCCCGAGCCTTTTCTTTAGTAAGTAATATGGGTACTAATATATTATATCCGTTTATGCGCGCGTTGTAAATCGCTTTTTTTACTTTTTTGCCCGGCTTTTTTTGCCCGCAGCCTCAGTGCGCTCAATGCTTCTTTTTCTTTATCAGAACGATCACGACCGCAATTATGATCACCGCAGCGGCAGCAGCGCCAATGATCACCGG
>JAGCTF010000080.1 GCA_017963755.1 Clostridia bacterium
CGGTTCGCATTTCGGTCAAACAAAATTCTTAGCTATTCATTCGGCTTCGCCAAAGATCAAAAGGTTGAAAAGCGGCCTTGTTGCTCATTTATACGGCCGCAAATAACGAAAAGGCGGAATGCGGCCGTACTACCTACCTCACCGATACGGCCGCAATTAGAAAAAGACAGAGCTGCGGCCGTGCGGAGCGAACGACGTTGTCCGTGATCCTTTTCGCTAAAACAGAAAAGAGCCGAAACGGCTTTTCAACTAAATTGCAGTTTTGGGATTTATATAGTATAATTAACGCGCTTGCTCCATTTACGGGAAAAAAGCGGCGGTCAATGCCGCGCACAGAACTTAAGGAGACACTTGAAAAATGAAAAAGCATTCTAAGGATCTTATAAAAGCCGCGAAAACAAACGCGGGAAAGAAAACTGCGTTGACCGCCGTTTCACTCATGCTGGCGCTGGTGCTGATCGCGGCAGCAGGATGCACGAAAAACGGGGGAGAAGACGTCGTAATTGACAAACCTACAGACGTTGTCACCGGCGAGCCCACAGGAGCTGCGGACGTTCCGACGGATGACGCAGCTGCGACAGAAGTCGGCGGGACGGACGCTCCGACCGGACCGGCAGTCACTGACCAGCCCGCGACCGACGTTGTCCCGGAAGAGACGCAGACACCGGATGCAAGCGAAGCATTGACGCCCGAAACGAGCCCGGATATGACCGAAGCTCCTTCCGAAATACCGGGCACAGATATACCGGAGCCTACTCCCGACGCTACTGCCGAGTCTTCTCCGACGCCCGGGCCTGCGGGAACTCCCGTACCGACCCAGACGCCCGGTAAGACACCTACACAGGCACCTGCGACTCCCACTAAAGCTCCTTCTCCGACGCCTACGAAAAAGCCCGATCCCACCCCTACGCAGCCGCCCGTAACGTATAACGAACCCAACAACGTCTTCCGCAGCTGGGATAACGACACTATCGCGGTATTCAAGACGACGGCGACGAAGCAGACCGACGTTACCCTTACGTCTGAAGGCGTAAAGTTCACTTACACCGCAAAAGTCGGAGCCGATCCTTTCGCATATCTTGACATAAGCAAATACGTACAGATAACAGGCAAAACGCCGCTCACCGGAAAGCAGGGCTCGTACGTCGTGTTCAAGGTCAAACCGGACGATAAGACCGACGGAAATTATGAGATATTCACGCAGACGCCCAAGAGCGGAGACTCGTGCACCGCTTCATATTTCGCGAACAACGACTGGCAGTACATTGTCACCGATATGACCGGCACGACGCTCGTAAAACCCGATACGCTTACAAAACTCCGCATAGACTGGTCGGGCATCAGCACGAAACCCGGAGCAACGATGATATTGTCCGAAGTCGCTTTCTATGACAGTTACAACGAAGCATTGACGGCGGCGGGACTCGGTCAATACATATTAAAAGAGCGCAACGGCCTCTCCGATAACGACTCTCTCGCGGGCAAGAAGCTTACCGCTCCGGATGAAGATTCTTCGATAAAGCTCTGGTTCGACCATACCACCGAGCGCGTTTCCAGAACTACAACGACCGCCGGAGACCGCACCGGTTACACCGTTAGGATGGCCAAAAATGAAGCAGAGAACGCGCAGTTCTTCGTCGCACCCGGACGGGCAATGAAGGTGCGCGTCGTCGTTGACGAATTCAGCGACGGCAATGGCAATAAAGTTGACTTCGAGCTCGCGTACGAGTGGTATCATAATATCCACGGCATATTCCAGCCGGACGCGCTGATTCCGTACACAGGACCTGTTGACGTCGCCGCCGGAAACTCCCAGGGCTTCGTGATCCGCCTGACTACGCTGCCCGGAACCAAGGCAGGCACTTATAATTCTGTCATCCACATCTTTGACGACGATACCGGTAAAGAAGTGAAGCGCGCTTCCGTGGCCGTAAAGGTATGGAATATCGAGCTTTCAGAAAAGACCGAACTCCGCACCGCGTTCGCGAACTGGATGTCTTACGTTTATAATTCCTATCCTTCCGGATATCTCGCTCCCGAGGATGAAAGACAGCTCGAAGATCTTTACTACGATTTCTTCCTGAAATACCGAGTAACTATTATGGATATGCCGCACGGCATCACATCCGGATACGGTTCCAACAAAATGAAGAACCCGCGCGTGACCGCAGCGAGATGGCATAATTACGACCTGAGCGTGAAGGACGACCTTGACGGCACGTGGCCCGAATGGATGGATAAAGTCATATACTATCCCGGAGACGTTGACGAGCCCGGAGCCCGGAACAATATCAGCACTGATATGGCGAATCTGATGAACTACGCGAACAGGATAAAAGCGAATACGCCGCAGTACAGAATGGTCATACCGATGGACAGAAACCTTGACCTCACCTCGAGCGGAGGGGCCGCGTCGTTCGCCACTTCCGATACCGATATGATCGGATATATGCAGCAGGCTGTTAATATCTGGTGCGTAAAGCCGGACGCTTTCACTCCGAGACAGCTCATGTTCGTAAGCGGTGCGCTTTCACTTCAGAGCATGCAGCAGGACCTTCGCTACGGCACTTTCCCGGAGCGTATGAAGGCGCGCGTGGCCGCCGGAGACGAACTCTGGGCTTACGTTGCGATCAATCCTATGAAGCCTTACGTTAACTGGCAGATGACTTCCGACCTGACCGAACCGCTTATGACAATGTGGCAGCTCAAGCAGAACAACGTGACAGGGCTGCTTTACTGGGCGGTAGACTACTGGAAGGTCAATTACTGGGGAACGACTCCCTGGACGCAGGACGGCGACGGCATACTTGTGTACAGCGGCTATTCGTTCGGAATGCTTGAGCCGATACCCAGCATGCGCCTCGAGACGATCCGCGACGGTATCGAAGATTACCAGATGCTCTGCATGCTGGAAGAAAAGCTCGGTGCGGATGCCGTTAACGACATTATCACAAGGATCACTACGAGCGTTGTTACTTACACGCATGACGACGATTACATCCACGCCGTAAGAGTGCTTCTGGGCGATACGCTTGAGCGTGCGCTCGGATGACAGACCGCGGCGGCTCCCGTAAGAAAGAGGTGCGCTTTATGAAAAAAGCCGCATACGCCATAATAATTCTTCTGCTGACGGCGTGTTTATTAACGGGCTGCACGAAGATCATCTACGTTCCGATGCCTACGGCCGAACCGGGCACGGAAGCGACGGAAATTGCCCCCGGAACTACCGGCGGTGGAGCTGCTCCCGGTACGACAGATGATGCCGGAGATCCGGCCGCGACCGGTCCTGCGTTGACTGAAAAGCCCGGAGAATCAGCGGGCCCGGTAACCGCCGATCCCGGCTCGGATACTACTGCCGAGCCTTTGCCCACAGAAGCTGCGACAGACGTTCCGACTCAGGTACCCACTCCGGAACTCACCGAAGCACCTACTTCGGCTCCCACTCCGACGTCAGTTCCTGACGGAGTGACGGATTTCGGTGTAACTGTGGCAGGTAAAGACGTGGAAACGTCGATGGGCGTATTCAGACTTACTTCCGGCGGGACGTATTACGTGACCGGAAAGGCGGATCCCGGGGCAGAAGTTCAGATCTACGTAAACGCGCCGGGGCAGGAAGTTACTGTTAATATAGAGAATCTTGAGATATCCAACTCGATACTCGAACCGGTGTACGTTGCCGACGCAAAAAAAGTTACGCTCGTAATATACGGAAGTGTTAAACTGGCACACGCCGGTACGGAAGGCGCAGATCCTGAAGAGAATACGTGCATATATTCAAATTCCGATCTGGCGATAGACGGCGGCGGGAAACTGTCCGTGGTATCTAACAGAGCATTCGGTATCGTTTCGACGAAGACGCTCCTGTTAAACGACGCTTCCGTAAGCGTTGAATCGCGATTTGATTCGGTAAGGGCGGGAACTCGCCTCGTCGTAAACAGTTCGGACGTTTCTGTGAATTCCAGGCGCGACGGACTGGTAACGATAGACAGCGGCTTAAATTCCGACGGCTTAAGGCAGGGCGAGATAACGATCAATAACAGCAAACTCACGGTTCGCTCGTTATACTGGGGCATCAACGCCTCAAGTACGGTAAGAGTTACCGGCAGCTTCACCTCTGTCGACGTCACAGTTCCGTACGACGACCCGGACGGCGCGGGGATCGTTGGCGCCGACGCGGTCATTATCGAAGGCGGAGAGATCAATATCACCGCTCCGTCGAGCGGTATACTGGTAAGGGAGCAGGTGCTGTTTGACAACGGCGATCTGTCTGCCGGAGCGTTTGCAATGTTTGACGGTTTCCTTCACGTTAATACTTCCAGCAGCGGAATTAAAGCGGGGTCAACGGCGGCAGTCTACGGCGGCATTATTGAGCTGTTTGATTCGAAATACGGTATTTCTTCAGCGAACACGCGCATTTCGGGCGGCAATATCACATGTATCGTCGAGTTTGAAGCGCTGAAGTCTGAAGAGCAGATCCACATGACCGGCGGCAGCGTAAGCGCCCGTGTTTCCGGCGATATGACGCCTACTAAATCGACTGAATTTATCCAGGAGGGCGGCTCGGTACTGCTCGAAACGAATAACCCGAACGCAGTTTTCGGAGCTCCCGGAAAGTGCTATTTTATGGGCGGCTCGTTCGTATGTTTCGGAGAAACGTTCGTGCTTCCGGACAATTCCTCTTCCGCTCTCAGCGTTGTCTTCAACAACGCGGCAATAAAGCCCGGAAAAACTTACGTATTGTCATCTGATAGCGCAGATCTTCTTAACTATCTCGTAAGGTACGCACAATACTCATCAGGATTTATTGCCAGCGACAAGCTTGCGCTCAACGGCAAGTATACGCTTAAATGTGTCGAAGAGCCTGAATTTTCATTGACGTGGACCCAGAATGCGAAAGTGACGGACGCGAGCCCGAAAGCGTGATCGGGAGTATACGGGATCGATGCCCGCATAATAAAAACAATAAAAACGACCGCCCTGGATCAGATGACTCAGGGCGGTTTTGTTATGCGTTATATCGTACGTTTCTGCGGGTATTATTTGACCTGCTTAACTCCGACGCGGACGGTTTTTCCGTTGATATCGAGTTCTTTAACGAACGCGCCTTCTGCGATGGCCGGAGCGTCCGCGGGAACGGTCACGAGCGAGTCGGAAAGCGTATCGCCGCAGATCGCGGAAGCGTTGCGGACGGTAAGAGCAGCGAGCTCGTCGTTGCCCTCAATATAGAGCGTGATGTGATCCGTTACTTCGAAACCGGCCTCTTTGCGCATAGACTGGATCTTGCTGGTAAGTTCACGGACGTTGCCCGCCTCGATGAGCTCGGGTGTGAGGGTCGTATCAAGAACGACGGTGATGCCTCCGTCTTCCTGCGTATCGTAGCCCGGCATGCGCGCGATCTCGATCAGCAGGTCTTCTTCGGTCACGGGCGTGGCGTTACCGTCCAGCACGATATCCATTGTCCCGGTCTCTTTAAGCTGCTTCATCGCGTTTGCCGCCTCGGCGCCGGTAAGACCTGCCAGGAATTCCTTGACCCTGCCTATATCTTTGCCGAACTTGCGGCCGAGCGTGCGAAGCTGGGGCTTGAACGAATACGTCGTGAACGCGCCGGTATCGTCGATGAATTCTACGCTGCCTACGTTCAGTTCGTCACGGATGACATCGGTGAAATACCCGCTGAGCTTCAGATCGGACTTCACGAACATCTTCGAAAGCGGCTGGCGGTTCTTGATCGCGGCGTCGTTCCTGGCGCTGCGGCCGAGGACAACGATCTTCAGCACGTGTTCCATTTTATCTTCGAGATCGGCGTCGATCATCGTTTCGTCAGCGGCGGGGAAGTCGCACAGATGAACGCTTTCAGGCGCGTCGGGGTCAACGTTTTTAACGAGGTTCAGATAGATATCTTCACTCATGAACGGCAGCATCGGCGCGCAGATCTTGATCAGCTGCACGAGCACGGTGTAGAGCGTCATATATGCATTTACCTTATCCTGCGGCATGCCTTCGCCCCAGAAACGGTCGCGGCAGCGGCGCACGTACCAGTTGGACAGTTCGTCGATGAAATCTGCGAGGATGCGCGACGTCTCGGTGATGCGGTAGTTCCAGAGGTTATCGTCAACGGCTTTCGTTACCGAATTGATGCGCGACAGTACCCATTTATCCATAACCGGAAGCTTATCGTATTCCAGCTTGTACTGCTTCGGATCGAAATTATCGATGTTCGCGTAAAGCACGAAGAAAGCGTACGTGTTCCAGAGCGTGCCGAGCACTTTGCGCTGGCCTTCGGTCACGGCTTTATCGTGGAAGCGGTTGGGCAGCCACGGAGCGGAATTCGAATAGAAATACCAGCGTATCGCGTCAGCGCCGTACTTCGCAAGAGCGTCGAACGGGTCAACGGCGTTGCCTTTGGATTTGGACATCTTCTGACCGTTCTCGTCCTGCACGAGGCCGAGGACGATTACGTTTTTATACGGAGCTTTATCGAACAGCAGCGTCGAGATCGCGAGCAGGGAATAGAACCAGCCGCGCGTCTGGTCAACGGCTTCGCTGATGAAATCGGCGGGGAAGTTGTCCTCGAAGATCTCTTTGTTTTCAAAAGGATAGTGCCACTGCGCGAAAGGCATTGACCCGGAATCGAACCAGCAGTCGATAACTTCTTTTACCCTCGTCATCTGTTTGCCGCATTTCGGGCAGCGGATGGTCACGGCATCGATGTATGGGCGGTGCAGCTCGATATCTTCGGGGCAGTTGTCCGACATTTCCTTGAGTTCTGCGATGGATCCGATGCTGTGCTTATGGCCGCATTCGCACTCCCAGATATTAAGCGGCGTGCCCCAGTAGCGGTTGCGGCTGATGCCCCAGTCCTGAACGTTCTTAAGCCAGTCGCCGAAACGGCCCTTGCCGATGCTCTCGGGGATCCAGTTTATCGTTTCATTGTTCGCGATGAGGCGATCCTTCACGGCCGTCATTTTGATGAACCACGAATCGCGCGCGTAATAGATGAGCGGCGTATCGCAGCGCCAGCAGTGCGGGTACGAGTGGGTGAATTTAGGAGCCTTGAACAGAAGCTTCCTGTCGGCAAGGTCTTTAAGTATCAGTTTATCCGCGTCTTTGCAGAACGTACCTGCCCAGGGCGTCTCGGCCGTCATTTCGCCTTTGGTGTCAACGAGCTGCAGGAAAGGCAGGTCGTATTTTTTACCGACGTTGGAGTCGTCTTCGCCGAATGCGGGGGCAATATGTACGATCCCCGTGCCGTCCGTGAGCGTGACGTAATCGTCGCAGGTCACGTAATAGCCTTTTTTATCGAGCGGCTTGAAATTGTAAAGCGGCTCGTACTCCATACCTTCGAGCTGTTTGCCGGTGTAGCTCTCGAGGATCTCATAATCACCGTCGATATTTGCCCCGACCAGCCCTTCGGCAAGGATGTAGCTCTCTTCGCCGACGGACACGCGCACGTACTTGAAATTAGCATTGACGCAGAGGGCAACGTTAGAAGGAAGCGTCCAGGGCGTCGTCGTCCAGACGAGGAAATATACGTTATCCGTGCCCTTTACGCGCATTTTAACGGTGGCGGAACGTTCGGTGACGTCCTTGTATCCCTGCGCGACCTCGTGGCTCGAAAGCGGCGTGCCGCAGCGTGGGCAATAAGGTACGATCTTGAATCCTTTGTAAAGGAGCCCTTTATCCCATATGTTTTTAAGCGCCCACCATTCGGACTCGATGAACGTGTTCTCGTACGTTACGTACGGATCGTCCATATCCGCCCAGAAGCCGACAGTGCCGGAGAAATCCTCCCACATGCCCTTGTATTTCCAGACGCTCTCTTTACACTCTTTTATAAACGGCTCGAGTCCGTATTGCTCGATCTGGTCCTTACCGTCGAGGCCGAGCTTCTTTTCGACTTCCAGTTCTACCGGAAGGCCGTGCGTATCCCAGCCCGCCTTGCGCAGCACTTTGAACCCTTTCATAGTGCGGTAGCGGGGGATCATATCTTTAATTACGCGGGTAAGAACGTGACCTATATGCGGCTTTCCGTTGGCCGTCGGAGGCCCGTCGTAGAAAGTATACGTTTCGCCTTTAGCGCGGTGGTCAATACTTTTGCGGAAGATGTCATTGTCCTTCCAGTACTGTTCGACTTTCTTTTCGCGTTCAACAAATTTGAGATCGGTGGATACTTTATCGTACATCGTTATGCCCCTTTCGTGGTGCTCGTGCCGCTGTTTCAGGCACTCTCTCAATAATACCGCAATATGGCGCAAAAAGTCAAGTTTGACAATACTATTATGCAAGTGGTAAAATATAGTATAACAAACACGGAAGGAACAGATTCTTTCGTGAAATTAACAGGAGGTTAATATGAAAAAACTAGTTTCAGCAATCCTTGCAGTTGCACTTGTGCTTTCACTGTGCACTGTAATGTCGTTTGCAGCTGAAGATTACGTTGTTGATCTCAGCACCGTAGAGTTTACAGGCGGATCCGGCGGCGAGCACGCTCCTCACGGATATGCCGGAGTTGACACCCTTCTCCTCGGATACGGCAACGTTGTAACCCTCGGAAATATGGATCTTGGCGATTACAGCGCCTGCGAGATCACATACGCTACCGACCTTGGTTACGTTGCTCAGAAAGAAGATATGAAGATCCCCGCAAACTTCTCCCTTAAGAGCAATAACGTATGCATCGGCTGCGCTAGCCAGGATCCTCAGACTGACGGACTTCTTGCTCAGGCAGACTGCATCGACGTTGATAAGGAAAATTTACACAATCCCGATGGTACGAACTGGGATAAAGATGAGCGCGTATGCTCCATCGATCTTACGAACGTGGATTACAGCGGTGAAGTCTGGCTCAGCCACTTCAACTCTACCGGTAACGAAGCTCTCGTTGCTGAGATCAAATTTGTTGCTAAAGAAGCTGCTGCTCCCGCCGGACTCATCAATGACGCCGACTACAGCGTTTCTTACGTTATCGATAAGACCAATGCCACTTCCTGGGCAGGCGGCCAGATCGGCGACCTGAGCGTAACGTATTTCTTCAACGTAAAAGATGACGGCCTTGAAGTTGCTGTAAGAGCGATCGGTCTTGTACAGGATAACCTGGTACAGCTCAACTTCAACCCCGGAAACAAACTTTGGGATACCACCGGACAGTTCGTTTCCTTCAAACTTGGCGACACGCTCACCGTCCTTCAGCACAACCATAAGAATGGTCTGCTTGACGATGACAGTGCGGGCGGCGCGGATATCACCGCAAAAGTTCCGAACCAGATCGTAAAGCTTGACAACGGTTATGAGTTTACTGCAAAGCTTCCGAAAGAGCTGTTCACGATCACTGACGTAGAAGGCGCAGATTCCTTCGTTTACGGCCAGGATGACCTGTACTTCGGTATGTTCCTGGTAGCAGGCGGCGGCGGATTGTCCAACCAGCAGAATACCGATTACACCGACTGGACCTGCAAAGGCCTTGCCCTTAATCAGTATAAATTTGCCGGAACGCCCGCTCCTGTAACCGAGCCCGAGACCGTGCCTCAGACCGGCGACGCA
>JAGCTF010000013.1 GCA_017963755.1 Clostridia bacterium
CTGCTAATCGTTGAAACAGTGATTTTTTCGGCTTGTCGGGATATTCACCGCCAAGAAGCCAGGGCAATTCAATACCTGTGACAACAATGCTGAAATAATCGCCTTTCTGTTCGTTCGGATAATACTCGTTATTGATTGAAACCTTTATAGGACGGTTAGAAGCGTTCAAGATAATACCATTCTGATCCTCTGTAATGATTCTTCCGACAACCGTATAGGCAACAAACAAGTATTGAATCATACCGTTTTTTTCAAGATAAACGGAGCCGGTTTCGTCAGGACGCGAAATATCCACGCCAAACTGCGACAAGAACGAATCAAGTTCAGGAAATTTTCCTTTTGCAAATTCCTGATAATTCTTATCGTCGCAGCAGTCACAGACCGTATGAGATTTATAATACTCCCGTGTCATTTCAAGATCGAAATCAACAGTCGTTCTTTCGATGGTCAGCGTCATAATAATCACCTCACCGATTGGATTATAGCACAACAACAAGAAAAACTTAATAAAAAATACGAGTGGTCATAACTCGAATCCGTTATGACCACTCTAAATGGTTGCGGGGGAAGGATTTGAACCAACGACCTCCGGGTTATGAGCCCGACGAGCTACCAGCTGCTCTACCCCGCGATAGATAGCCGCCTTTTCAAGCGGCGAAGCATATTATACTACAACAAAAAACAAAATGCAACAGTAATTTTTCCCGCAGAGCCCGCGGAGAGCCCGAAGAAAGACTGGGGAGCGAGAGCGGGAGAGTCTGTTCGCTGAAAGACTGTTAAGTTTTCCTTGAGAAGGCCCTTAAGAAAGCCCTTGAGAAAGCCCTTAAGAAAACCCCCAGGAAACCAGGAGACCGCCCGGGTTTTACTTCAGGAAACCGTCGATGATCTTTGCCTCAGCCTCTGCCTCGGTGAGACCGAGCGACATAAGCTTCTCAAGCTGCTCACCGGCGATCTTGCCTATTGCCGCCTCGTGAATCAGCTCGGCATCCACTGAATTCGCCGTGATCTGAGGCAGAGAAGAAACGACCGCATTGTCCATAATAATCGCGTCGCACTCACTGTGACCGTGGCAGCGGGCATTGCCGCGAAGATCAGCAGTAAACTGCTGGCGGGAATTGTCCTTCGCAACAGAACGGGAAACTACGTTGGCGGAAGAGCCGTCACCGTTCATCTCAACTACAAAATCCGTTGTCGCATACTGAACGCCGTGAGTCATGATCTTTTCATTGACGACAAGCTGCGCCCCGTCTTCGAGTACGCCGCGCGTCACGCGTTCGGTCGAATCCACACCTTTGATCTGCGTCGTCTCCATCTCCATATAAGCGTTCTTGCCGAGATTGACGACGGTCGTGGGATTCATCACGTTCGTGCCCTCTCCGCCGCCTTCACCGTAGTGGCGTTCGACGTATTTAACGTGTGCGTTCTTTTCGACGTGGAACGTGTGGATACCGTCGTGGCGCGATTCACCGCACCCGTCGTTGTGTATGCCGCAGCCGGCAATGATCTCGACTGTCGAAGCTTCTCCGATATAAAAATCATTATAGACGAGGTCCTGGAGGCCGGGTTCGGTCAATATTACAGGTATATACACTTTTTCTCCAGTCGTTCCGGGCTTGATGAATATGTCGATCCCCGGCTTATCCTTTTTTGTGACGATCTCCACCGCCTTCGTCTGCGCGCGGCCGATCGACCTGCCGTCCGCCCTGATATTGAACGCGCCGTCGGGCACTTCTGTGATCCCTGCGATCGAATCGAGCAGCCCCCGCCCAACCGCAGCTACGTCTTTCATCTCAAAATCTATGTCAAAATTAAGCTGATCCATATCAAACCTCCGAAAAACAGCAAAAACACTTATTCATTGACGCCGTCGAGCCTCGGGCAGGCGCGGTCGTACATCAGTCCGGGCAATACTTCCGCTTTTGTCCCCTCGCGCTCTACTCTGCCATCGCTTATCACGACGATGCGGTCGGCAATATCAAGTATCCTCTCCTGGTGCGATATTATCATTATGGCGCCGCTGGTCTTTTCGCGCATCCGTTCGAACACCTTGATAAGGCTGTGAAAGCTCCACAGATCGATCCCGGCCTCGGGCTCGTCGAACACGGCGAAATCAGTTCCGCGCGCAAGTACGGTGGCAATCTCTATGCGCTTGAGCTCGCCGCCCGAAAGGCTCGCGTTTACTTCGCGGTCAATATAATCTCTGGCGCACAATCCGACAGACGAGAGATATTCGCACGCCTCCGACACAGATATATCTTTCCCCGCCGATATCGTAATGAGGTCCTTAACAGTAAGCCCCTTGAACCGCACCGGCTGCTGAAACGCGTAACTGATACCGGCTTCCGCGCGCTCAGTGATACTCATATCAGTAACGTCGCGGCCGTTTAAATAAATGCGCCCTGCCGTAGGCTTGTAAAGGCCCGAAATAACTTTCGCCAAAGAGGACTTGCCTCCCCCGTTCGGCCCGGTGACAACGGTAAATCCGTCGCCGATCTCAAGATTGATTCCTTTTAAAATGTCTTTCCTGCCCGTTTCGGTGTTCGCAGAAAATTCGATGTCAACAAGTTTGAGCATTTTCCCCGCCCTGTCCATTCTCCAGATGTTTCGCCCGCAAGAGCGTCTATAGATTATAGCACTTTTTTTATGATTTTAGAATTCCCTGCTCATAATTATGCATTCCCGGTTCAGAATCAGAATCCGCGATGATCCCTCCGTCCGCAGATTTATTTGACGCTTTTCCGTTTCGATGTTAAAATCGCTGCGGCGCTATGATGTGGCGCGAGGCAAAGGCAGGTGGCAGACAAATAATGGAATTTCAGAGGACAATAATATTGACCGAAGCAGGCATAAGCGACGAGATGCTTGTAACTGAAGAGTGCGTAGACTCCACCAACCTGCTTGCCCGGAAGCTTGCCGCGGATGGAGCGGCCTCATTTACGGCGGTCATCGCCGGATCGCAGACGGCGGGGCGAGGAAGGCTCGGAAGAACTTTCTACTCTCCTGAAGACAGCGGGCTCTACCTCAGCCTGATCGTGCAAGGCGGCGAATTGCCCGGAAGTGAAGAAATTGAATCCGTATGTTCAAAATTGACCGTAGCGGCAGGAGCGTGCGTTGCGCAGAGCATAGACGAACTTTTCGGAACAAATACGCGTATAAAATGGGTCAATGATATAATTATTGACGGAAGAAAAGCGGGCGGAATACTTACAGAAGGCAGGATCGAAGGCGGGGCGCTTGCGTTCGCCATAATAGGTATCGGCGTCAATATCTCGCTGCCGGGCGGAGGTTTCCCGGACGATATCAGCGATATCGCAGGCGCAGTCAGAAACGCGCCGCTGCAGTTAAATGCCGGGACATTGACCGGTTCAGGATCGGGCAGTGCCGCGGCGTCATATCCGAGGGAAATGCTCGCCGGAAGAATTATCAGAAAGCTGAGCGCCCTGCTAAGGGCACTATCGGAAAACGAAAAAAGCGCTGCTGAAGCGCTTTACGATGACTATTTAAAAAGAGTAAACTGGATGTTCGGCAAGGAACTCGCCGTTAAGAACACGGCGGGACAGACGTTGTTCACCGCCATGGCGGAAGGTCTTAAGCGCGACTTCGGGCTTATTGTTAAAACTCGCAGCGGAGATACGGTCGTTCTGTCAACAGGAGAGGTATCAGTCAGACTGACGGAATAATAATCACCGGACTCATAACTCTTCCGCTTCCGCATTGACTTCCCCGGGGATCAGTATGCTTCCTTCCTCTATGCGTGCGAGCGCTTTGAGAAATCTTGAAAATTTGCCGCCGCGTTTCGGCAGAAAATCGACGCCAAGAGCCTCGGCAGCTTTAAGCGCTTCGGCCTCTTTTCCGGCCTGAAATTCTATTTCCAGCTCATAATCCGAATTGCCGAGGTAACTCACCGCGTCGAGATCGAATTCGAGACCGTCCGCCTTGAACACGGTACGTTTATTGACCAGAGCACCGAGCATTTTCGCTTTACGCCCTTCAAACCTGATCGCGGACGGAAGTTCACCAACCTCAAAATATTCTTCCCTGCTGTCGGCGCTCTTCCCTTTATCGTGGCGCTTAACCTGGCCCTGGAGCTTTTCGCCTATCTGCCTTATCCTGAGCGTGACGCCTTCTTTATGGAGCAGCCGCCCTGGCGTATCATAGTAATAATTTATCATCAGGCATTCAGTGCCGCATTCTCCGGATCTTCCGCTGAGCGCTTTCATACAGGCGTCGTACCCGGCGCGGTCAAGTCTGAATTTGAGTTCGTGTTCGTTCATATCTTCGTCCTCCGTAAAAAGAAACAGCCCGGGCTTACTCTTATAAGTCCGGGCTTTTCAGTGCGAGTAATCGGACTTGAACCGATACGGTCTCCCATGCGCCCCTTAAACGCACGTGTCTGCCAATTCCACCATACTCGCGGATCACTGAGAGCGCCGGCCAAACCTAACGCAGTCAGCGATGGTGATTATACTCGCCTGTTCAGGCGTTGTCAATTACTTTTTTTCGATTTTTTCTTAATTCCGGCAATTATTGCGATAATTACGCAAATAATGACCACTCCACCCGCGACGATGCCGGCGATAAGCCCCGTATTGACCTTCCCGTCCTTCTCTCCGCTTTGAGAATTATTGTCCTTGCCGCCCTGCTGACTGCCTTCGGTAACATCCGGAGCGTCGGTCACCGCGAGCTCGTCCCCGGCTTCGGTCGGAACCGGAGTAGGTATTTCCGTCGGAGCAGTTGTGGGTTTCGGTGTGGCGGTCGGTTTTTCGGTATAGTTCGGATCAGGCTCGCAGATCATAAGTTTGATGGCCGGCGCCTCCTGAGTGTTATCGTTCGCATTGCCGCCGTTGTTCGAAAATTCAACGTCGACGTCTTCGGAAGCGGGAGCGGAACCGAGCACGAAATGGATATGGTCGATCAGATCATCGTCAACTTCGACCGATTCGATCAGTATGGTGTAATAACCGGGCTTCAGCGCTTTACCGAGTTCGACAATGAATTCCGCGTTTCCGGTAGCCGTAACTTCTTCGCTGAACACTTCGTCGTCGTGCTCGTCAAGAACCGTTAACAGTACGGGGCAAGGCGTAGATGAAGCGTACGCGAATATCCAGATGCGGTCAAACCATTCGGGTATCTCGAACGATGTGGAGAGCGTTTTTCCTTCTGCGTACGGATGGAACCACCAGCCCGTCGAAATCGTCCCTTTTGTGTCGTAAAGAGGATAGAACGACTTCTCCTCTTTAATGATCTCCTCGCCTACGGAACCCGTTCCGATATCGCTGCCGAGCGCCTTACCCGCCCCGCTGTCCGCAAAAGCATCAACGTCCGCTTCGGTCTTAAAGAATCCGAAAGCGGCGATCATTCCGGTCGTTTCCACGTTTGGCTTGTTGAACACGTCGAAACGGATATATCCGACTGTGCCGCAGTCGGAAAGATCGACCTTGATCCACTGCCATTCCTGCGTCTCGCCCCATTCGAACGTCTTTTCCTTTCCTGCGACGGCTCCGGATCCGGGCTCGTTGTAGAACACCTGTCCTTCCACGTCTTCGCCGGTCCTCTGAACTTTAAAAGCGAGGACGGGATATTCTGCCGTATCGACGGGCTCGTTAAAATTGATGACGATCATCGGGTCGAAATCGCCTTTGAATCCGAATTTTACTACGTCGCCTTCGTTAAGCGTCTTCACGTTGTTTCCTGCCGCGATGCTGCCGTTCTTGACTTCGCCGTTCTCAACGGTTATGAGCGTTGCAGGGGCTCCTTCCGCAGGTGCCGCCGCTTCCTCCGCGAACTGTACGGTAACAAGTCCGAGCACGAGCATTAATGTGAGGATGATAGCTGTTATTTTCTTCATTGTCATCACCTTCCGATAATAGTAGTAATGGAGTATTTATTTACTGTTTTTCTTCTTTGCCTTAATCTTTTCGTTGATATAATATGCCGCCAGACCGGCCCACACGACGCCGAGCACCGTAAGAAGCGCTATCGAGCCGCCGGGCATTTTCCCGAGCTCCTGCTTTTTAGGTCCGTCGTCTGTCTCGTCTTTCACTTCGATCTCGTCAAGGCTGTAAAGTTTGATCACTTTTTCGTACAGGGCGTCAAT
Organism: Clostridia bacterium; assembly: GCA_017963755.1. GTDB lineage: Bacteria > Bacillota > Clostridia > UBA1212 > UBA1255 > UBA1255. The sequence continues at coordinate 6,098 of JAGCTF010000013.1, forward strand.
ATACGCGTCGTTGACCTCCTCGCGCCTGTTGTTTGACTTCACGACCTCTTCGATCAATTGCCCCGCCGCGTTTCTGAGATCCGCGCTGTGGTTGAATACCGGCGTCACGAAAGTATTCTGCTGATTGGACAGCAGGAGTTTGGCGGCGTCAATTTTTACGTGGTAGTAATCGTCATTGTCCTCTCCCGCCCTGGAAAGATAGTCTTTATACTCATCCGTCCCCTGCGCCTTTAGCGTTACGGGAACGTACCCCTCCGTGCGCGCGTACGCTATCTGTACTTTATCGGTGAGCATGAACTGCGCGAAAAGCCACGAAGCGAGCACTTCTTCGGGATCGTCTTTATTAAAGATGCACATCGACGGGCCCTGCGATATCATTTTGGGTTCGTTCACGTTGAACTGAGGCACCGGCAGCGTAACCGTCTCAAAATCGACAATTTTATCGTCGGATATTTCTTTGAGTGGCGAATTGCTGCCTATCCACGTCGCACCGGCGGTGGAGTCAACGGCGAAAATACACTCGCCCGCGTTAAAGTAGTTACCAGGGTAGCTCACGATCTTGAACGTCGAAAATGCTTTCGTCTTGGCGTGAGGAGAAATGTCGAGCAGCAGCTTTCTGGTAGTATCGTTGAAGATCAGGACCTCGCCGTTTGGCTTCGAATAGCCCGCGTCAAGCTGCTTCAGCATCTGTATCATCATATTGTCCGTAGACTTGTATATGAACGGTATAAGCACGTTTTTGCCCGATACTTTGTACGTTCCGTCCTCGTTCTTTTCGAGCGCTTTTTCGGCCACTTCGAACACGAAATCCCACGTGACGACGTCAGGCAGCGTGTAGCCGAGCTTCTCCACGAACGTCTTGTTCACGTAGAGCGCTTCAGTTGAACGCATATAAGGCAGGCAGTAGTAATGCCCTTCCAGCACTCCCTCTTCGATGAACTGAGGAACTATTTCGTCAAATGAAGGTCCGTCGAATTTAAGCTTGCTTCCGCCAAGACCGTAGTACGGGTCCGACATGAGGTCGTCGAGCGGAACGACGGTGTTATCGCCCGCAAGGTACGCCGCGACGTTGTCCGGATACGAAATGCAGACGTTGGGCGTAGTGTGGGTAGGTATATTGGTGATGACGTCGCGGTATATCATATTATAGTCGGTATACAGCTTCATATTCACCTTTATATTCGGGTACAGGGCTTCAAAGTCCTTTATCGCCGCCTGATAGATCTTCGTCTGGGCAATATTCGTGTCGTTCTTCGCCCAGAAAGTGATCTCGTAATTTCCTTTAAGCTCGTAGTCCGGGTCGATCACAGTCTCCCCTTCGGAGTTCACGGAGTGCCCCGGGACAATAAATCCCTCGGCCGGTTTTCCTTTATGGCACGACGCGAACAGGGCGGCAAGCAGCACCGCGCACACGGCAGCGGCGGCAATTCGTAAAAAGAGGCTTTTTCCGGTCTTCATCCTTTCAGCCCTCCTCTCGAAACGCCCGCCATGATCTTCTTTCTGAACACGAGGAACAGTATGATCAGCGGCACGGAAACGACGACGACGGCGGCCATCATTTCAGGAATGTTCTCGCGCCCGAAACCGTTCTGGCGTATCTCCTGAATTCCGTTGGACACGAGGTAGTACTCCTGCTTGTCCGTGATGAGCCTCGGCCAGACGTACGAATTCCAGCACTCGATGACTTTAAGAATTGCCACCGTAACGATAGTAGGCTTGGCGATCGGAACTACGACTTTCAGAAGGTATTTAAGATCAGACGTCCCGTCTACCTTCGCCGCTTTGTACAGTTCGTCCGGGATCTGCTCAAAATTCTCTTTCAGCAGATAGATGTAGAACACCGACGCGACCGACGGCAGTATCAGGCCCGGGAAAGAGTTCCTGAGTCCGAGATTCGTGACAGTGACGAAGTTGGTTATTATCACAAGTTCGTTCGGTATCATCATCAGCGAAAGGAACAGTGTGAACACGAAATTCTTGCCTTTGAATTCGAGGCGTGAGAAGGCGTACGCTGCGAGGATCGATACCACCAGCATCACCGCGGTGGTGACAACGGTGAATATGAACGTGTTCAGGAAGTACCGGGCGAGCGGCACAGCGTTGAAGGAGTCAATATAATTTTTAAGCGTCGGTGAGGCGGCGTAGAGTTTGGGCGTAACTTCCTGGCTGTACTCGCTGTATGATTTGACCGAGGACAATATCATCCAGTAGAACGGGAACAGTACCATCAGTGCCCAGAGTCCCAGCAGAAAATACTTTATAACGGTGCCCGCTACGTTTTTACGCGCGGTCTTTTTCGCTTCCGCTCTGTCAAGTTCGTTGTTTTCGTTCATAGCAGCACCCCCTCAATATATCACTTTTTTGCGGCGGATAATAAGATTTATTACCGTGATCGTGAGCACTATCGAGAACAGTATCAGCGCCGCCGCGCTCGCGTAGGACGGATAACCGCCTCCGCTGCCGTACAGTTTATCGTAAACGTAGCCCACAATGGTATTCATTCCCTCCGCGTTAAGATCCGTACCGAACAGCGCGACCGCGTCACTGTACGCTTTGAAAGCGCCGATAAATCCAGTAATGATCAGGTAAAAGAGCGTCGGGGAGATCATCGGAAGCGTGATCTTGAAAAAGATCTTCGCATTCGACGCGCCGTCAACTTTAGCCGCCTTGTAGAAATTCGGATTGACCGAGGCACGCGCGCTGGTCAATATGAGTATTTTGAACGGCATGACGATCCAGATGGTGTAGAAGCACAGTACGAACATCTTTGCCCAGTACGGTCCCTTTATAAAATTGACCCCTGCCCCGCCGAAGAACCGGATTATAGCGCTCACAAGTCCCGCGCTGTGTTCGGTGTCGTTGAAGAGGATCATGAAAACCATACCTACGGCGAGCGTATTCGTCACGTACGGCAGAAAGTATATAGTCTGGAACAGTTCCTGCAGCTTTTTTATCGAACTGAGTCCGTACGCGATCAGGAGCGACAGCCCCGTAGAGATCGGTACCGTTATTATGACCATCAGGAACGTGTTTTTAAGGGCCTGAAGGAACATCGGGTCGCGCAGCACTTTTGAAAAGTTGTAGAGTCCGACGCCCAGGCTTTGCTGTGAGGTAAAGCTGTAACCCTCCTCGAGCGAGTAAATAACGACGTCCACCAGGGGGTATATCATGAATACCGCCAGGAATATGAACGCGGGCAGGAGGTACAGCCATGCTTTAAATCCGCTTTTTTTCATATGCTTTCCTCCCGGGCAGTTATTCGGCCTTGAAGAACACGCGCTCTTCGGTCTCGGCGTCAAACAGGAATACTTTATTGGGTTTTAATGTGAAGCGGACGGTCTCGGAGGTGACGTCGATGCGGTTTTCTGCGCTTACGATCGATCTTACTGTCGGATTTTCCGCAAGTTCGTGTTCGGACACGACCGTTATGTCTCTGCCCATGACTTCGACGCGCAGAAGCTTGGATTCGAACGGTCCCTCCGCATCCGGAACGAAACCCTCGGGCCTGATGCCGACGTAAACTTTTCCGTCGCGAGCGCCTTCGGTCTCAAGAACGCACTTGTCTCCGATATAAAGCCTCCCGCCTGAAACGTTGCCGGAGAAGACGTTGATCGCAGGCGTCCCGAGGAACTTCGCCACGAAAAGATTGACCGGCTCATCGTACACTTCCTGCGGAGCGCCGATCTGCTGCACGCGCCCGAGTTTCATAACGATAATAAGGTCGGAGATACTCATTGCCTCCTCCTGATCATGCGTTACAAATATGGTCGTGACGCCTGTTTCCTTCTGGATCTTTCTGATCTCCTCGCGCGTCTGAAGTCTCAATCTGGCGTCAAGGTTTGACAGCGGTTCGTCGAGCAGCAGCACTCTCGGCGTCTTCACAAGGGCTCTTGCGATGGCAACTCTCTGCTGCTGTCCGCCGGACATTTCGCTCGGTTTGCGCTCCATAAGTTCGGAGATCTGCACGAGTGATGCGGCTTTTTCAGCGCGGGCATTCATTTCCTCTTTCGTGAGCTTGTTATTTCCCTTAAGGTTGGTCAGAGGGAAAATGATATTTTCGCGCACGGTCATATGCGGATACAGTGCATAGTTCTGGAAGACCATACCCACTCCGCGGCGTTCCGGCGGATATTCGGTAACGTCCTCTTCCCCGAAGAAAACCTTGCCCTTCGTAGGCGTCTCAAGGCCGCAGATCAGATTCAGCGCGGTGCTTTTTCCGCAGCCGGATGGTCCGAGCAGTCCTACAAGTTTTCCGTCAGGGATCTCAAAATTAAAATCGTCGACCGCCACTACTTCGGTTTTGATCTTCTTGTTCCGGTTAGGGAATCTTTTTGTTAAATGATCCAAAACAACTTTCATACAGTTTCCTCCAATTTATGGCACTATTCCGGCCTGCCGTGGCCAACGAATGCATCGGGATCGAATCCCGCTTCTTTTACAAGTTCACGTTTTACAAAGTAATGCCGGGCAATCGATCTCGAGAGTCCGTCGAGGCCCGGATACAGGATCCTCTCGTTGATGTTGAGCTGATCCAGAAGGTCGCGCACGTCCCAGCGGATCTCTTTTTTTATTATATACTTTACGGTGTTCTGTGTACATCCGGAAAGGAAGCTCTCGATATCTGTCATGCCGTTTGGAATGATCGAGAAAAACGAATACTGGTTGATTATGCGCTGGTCAACGGAAGGAGGTTCGATGCTGACAAACGCGTTCCCGCCCATATCCTCGTCGTACGCTGCGAGATTGTCAACGAGTTCGTTTAGCGATTCTACAGAGAATACGAACGCGTGGTTGCGTTCGAGGACGTCAATATATCTCTGCGGCAGGTTTTTATTGACGTCTCTCATATCTATCCGCCACACGACGCTGTCGCGCGTGTCCATCTTGTCGAAATTGGTCTCTGTGCTTGCGAAATGCAGCGCGGTGAGCGGAGAGCGCGTCCAGTCCATCAGCCTTGTCGGAAGGCCGTGATGCTGCCCTATTATCATCTGTCTCCATATTGAACCGCTCAGCTCGGGATCTTCGATTCGTGCGTATTTTGTAAATGCCTTTAAGACTGCGGGCTCGAGTTCGCCGTAAAGGTGCTTGCAGTTCATACGAAGGCTCGTCGTAAGCCTGAATCCGGCGTCCGGAAGCCCCCTGTAAAAGTACGTTGAGCGCATGCGGTGAATGGAACTGTTATATTTCTGATCTTCTATCAGTTCCATCACTTTTGCTATTGTATCGATTTCAACGGTCCTGATCATATAAAAACTCCTGTTTCCGGCCGTTCGTGCCGTATCATTACTTCGCTGTTCCGCTCTGCTTCTTTTTCTTTCCTATGACGGCAGCCGCGGTCACTGCGGCGCCCGCAGCCACCACCGCCGCTCCGGCAATTATCCACGGAACCGGATCTTTTTTGCTTTCCTGTTTATCGTTCTCCCTAACCGGCACCGTCCCGGCCGCGAGCTGGTATTTGAACCTGCCCTCAGGAGCAACGTCTCCGTTCACGTAGAAATCAAGTATATCGCCGTCGACCTGCATATTGTCCGACCACTTGAAATTAAGCACGAAACTGTCCCCGTCACCGATCCCGAGAAGCGTTCTCGGCACTGCGATCTGGATGCGGTTGGCATTGACGCTGAAGCTGACGTCCCCGGCCTTCTCCCAGTTCCAGCCTCCGGTCGAACGCTCGAGAGTCCTGACGGATCCGTCCGTACCTGCCTCGCGCCCGACAATATACTGAAAACTCTCCCAGTTCGGAGTATCGGCGGACAATTTCTTGCCTCCCGTTTCCTCTACTTCCAGCAGCAGCCTCATCCACGCAGGATCGGTGTAAGGGGTAAGGTCTTTAGCAGTTTCCGCCATAAAATATACGTTTTCGCTGTCATATGCGGCTTTCGCGAGGACAATATCGTTGCGGCCGGTGGTGTTAACGTATTCGAACTGCTTGCCCGTGTCGAAATTTACGTAACCTTTCGTATTGCGGTCACCCGTATCGCCCGCGTACGTCTCGTACACGTTTTCAACGTTCTCCCAGCCCGCGCCGGTATTGATATCGATCGACACCGGTACGTCCGACGCCTTAGCGGCTTCAACGCCTTTATATCTGCGGATAAAATTCACGAGCAGATAGTAATAATGGTCCTTGAGATCTCCCCTTGACGGCTCGATATCGCGGCTGTATTCGTCGCTGAAATTGTCCGGGAAAGCGTTCTCAACGCCCCAGAAGTCCTTGAACCGCCCCGCGACCCATTCGTTCCAGCCTGTGACCCAGATAAATTCGGGGTCAATATTCAATGCGTACTCCCATTGTGCGCTGAAATATGCGCCGTATAGTTTAGCATTTTCGCGGCTGTCAACTTTGCCTTTTACCGGGTCGTAATGTCTGCCGAACACCTGGTATTTCGGGTTATTCATCGCGGTCAGATGCGTTTCCGCGCACCAGTTATGTGCGATCGCCACAGCCACCTGCTCGGGGCTGCCGTCAGGGTTGCGGTTAATAAGCTGCGGGTAGGTGGATATCCAGTTCCAGAGCTGGTAGCTGTCAGTTACCTCCGACTGGATCGCGCCCATTACTACAGGCGTACCGTCTTCCTCCTGGACCTGAATATGATCCTGAGACTGAGCGTGATTGATCACGCGGAAATTGAAGAACTCTGATATTTCCTTGTCCAGCGGATCTTTCACAACGTTTAACCTGCCCGGATAACCTACGATCAGCGGCTTGCCTTTCCAGTAGAACCACAGATCCTGATAAAGCCCTGCCCCGTACAGTTTTGTGTAGATCTCCCTTAACTGGACCGCCACGTCGTTATA
>JAGCTF010000081.1 GCA_017963755.1 Clostridia bacterium
TAATCTCCGATTTTACGATGTTATTAACAGGTTAAAATACTAAAAATTCAAAAACGCGATTTTAAATTTTGCTTTTTTTCGTTGTCCGGCGCTGAACTTTACAAAAATATTTTTAATTTTTATCTAAAACAGAAGCTTTCATCGAAATACATTACCCTTGATTTATTGCCCCTTAAAATGATATACTAAAAACAGTCCGGCAGCTTGTTTTCACCGTTGCCGCGCTGACAGAAGGAGCACACTTATGTTAGATTTAATTATAAATAGATTATTGTCAATTCCCGGAATGATCCTGTTCTTTTCGTTCAGAGGTTTTTTCCAGGCCTGGGTCGCAAAAAAATTAGGTGACTATCTGCCCGAACGCGACGGATTCCTTACAATGAACCCCAAAGCGCATATAAATATATTCGGGTTTATCATGCTGCTTATAGTAGGTATCGGTTTCGGTAAACCTATGCGTTTTGACTCTACTTTTTACAAACACAAGAAGAGAGATGCTGCTATTCAGATCCTTTCAGGCCCAGCCGCCGGAATCATTGCCGGTTTTGCGATGTACGCCGTATACTTTATCTTGTATGAAATACTTGGCAGGTACACCGGACTTTTCTCAAACAACGTATTTACTTACCTCTGCCTTATATTCTTCCTTGGCGCTCAGATCGCGCTGTTTCTTACAGTGTTCCATCTGCTGCCTCTCCCGGGATTCGACAGCTACAGGCTGATAGTAAATTTCCTGCCTTACAACGTTTACAGAAAATTTTACGTTATTGAGAAATACAGTTTGTGGATCTACATCGGCTTCCTGCTTATACTCAGAGTACCTGTTATCGGAGATTTCTTATATAATTATTTAATAGCATATCCCGCAGGCGGATTAATGTGGCTCATCTCACGTCCATTTAACCTCATATCCAGACTTCTGCCGTGATACCAGAGGAGTTATTTGTAAAAATGAACAAAACGGCTAAAATTTTGTGCGTCATTTTCGCGATCATAATTATTGCAGGTCTTGCTTACGCGATCATAACTTATCATCCGGACTATAAAACGGCATCCGACGCATTCAGCGTAAAAGCACTAAAAGTCAATTATTCAGATGAACCGTCAGTCGTATCCGGCGATGAATTGACGTTCGGATGGCAGATGGATTCGGATAAAGTCGGGATCTCCCAGACCGCATACAGGATCGTTGTCAACGACAGAAGTAATTTCAAAGGCCGCACTTACTGGGATTCCGGAAAAGTCCTCTCTGACGAATCTGCGTGCGTGCAATACTCAGGCAGAAAACTTGACCCCGAGAAGGAATATTACTGGAAGGTAACCGTCTGGGATGAAAAAGACGAGTACAATACAAGTGATATTCCGGCATATTTCGAAACTGCCTGCGATGATAAAGCACTTTCAAAAGCCTTATTTATTTCCGAAGGATCGACCGCGTCAAAATATAAAGAATACTCGATCGAATTCGATGCTGCGATCACTTCTCAGGCGCTCGGAACGCTTATAGACGTTAAGAACGGGTCAAATTATTATTTGTGGCAGTTCAATCTTTCAGATCACGGCGTTCTGTATCTTAGGAAACACGTATTTTACCCTGGCGGTTATACAGTCGACGAAGTTGATATTTCTAAAAAATGCGGATCTGATATCGAATACGGCGATGAATTTCACGTAAAAATAACGTCAGACCGTAAAAGTATAAAAACATACGTAAACTCTAAACTTGTTGACACTTATTCCGCGAAACTTTACAACTCCGCGTTTTACGGCTTCCGGCAGGGCGCAGGAGAAGCCGGATGGGTCGATAATATAGAATCCAGGATCGTTCAGGATAACGGCGAAGAGATCGAATTTGCTTATGATTTTGACGACGAATATAATCCTTATTCATTAGGATCAGTCGTATCTGGAAGACTCGAACTCGGACCTTTCCCGGGGGAGCAGAAATCATATATTAGCTTTGACGGCAGCCAGGTAGTAAATAACAAGCCCGGCGGCGTAATGTTCAGAAAAAGTTTTGACCTGAGCGGAAAATCAGACGTCTCAGAGCTTAGAAAGGCACGGCTTTACGTTACTGCGCTTGGCAATTTTAACGTCTATATTAACGGTAATAAGATCGGCGACGATGTGCTGAAGCCAGGCTGGACCGATTATTCATCGCGCGTACAATATTTTACTTATGACGTTGCCGACGCACTTAAGAGCGGCGAAAACGTTATTTGCGCATACGTTACTTCCGGATGGTGGAGCGGCAGAGTATCTTTCTCAACGTACGGAAATCTTGACAACGCATTTATGTGCAGGCTTGTCACAGAATATAAAAACGGCAGGAAATCCGAGCTCGTTACAGACGAGAGCTGGGAATGGAACAGGGAAGACTGTCCGGTAGTTGAAGCGTCTATATACGACGGAGAAACTTATGACGCGCGCTTTTCTCCAACGGTATACATGCCCGAAGAATACGATCCTGATAAATGGAACTATGCAGCAGCTTTTCTGTACGAAGGAGAAGTTACTCCGGCAACCGGCGCACCGGTAAAAATCAGAGACGAATTAGAATTGATACCTGATTCAGTTAAAATATACAGAGAAACAGAAGACAACGGATCGAATTTCGGGAAAGTTATTGTCCTGCGCGAATTTTCCGGAGAAGAGGAGTTTACGCTTGACCACGGTGAGACTGCAATTATCGACCTCGGTCAAAATATGGTCGGCTGGCCGCTGATCAGTGTTTCCGGACGAGGCGGCACTCAGATCATAATGAGATTCGGAGAGATGCTCAACGATTCCGGAAGTACGTCCAGGGGCAATGACGGTCCTGAAGGGTCTGTTTATACTTCTAATTACAGATCGGCCGCTTCAACCAACCGCTACATAATGAGCGGCGACGGGGTTGAAAATTATCATACTGAATATTCATTCTACGGCTTCAGGTACGTATCGATCACTGTCTCCGATACCGTAACTTTCCACTCTGTACGCGGCCAGGTAGTCGGTTCGGTTAATCCCGAATCCGGCAGACTCACGACTTCCGACGCTTCTGTGAATCAGCTCATATCGAATATCATATGGAGCATGAGGGGAAACTATCTGAGCGTACCTACTGATTGTCCGCAGCGTGATGAAAGGCTGGGCTGGACCGGAGATACGCAGGTATTTGCAGGTACCGGTTCGTATAACGCAAACGTTGCCCCGTTCTTCCGCAAATGGCTTACGGACTGCATTGACAGCCAGATGAATGACGGTTCTTATCCTGACGTTATACCGAGGTCAAACGCCACCGGATCCGGAGCTGCGGCCTGGGGTGACGCCGGAATTATCGTGCCTTATACGATGTACAAAAAGTACGGAGATATTTACGTTATCCGCCGCAATTACGAATCAATGGAAAAATACATGGACTTCCTGATCAAAAACGGCGGTCCGCTTGAGCGCTACGGAGACTGGCTCGCTTATCAGGAGACCGAACAGAAACTGATCTGCAAAGCGTATTACGCATACGACGCACTTTTAATGGCGGAGATGTCCGAGGCGCTAGGCTATTCGCAGCGCAAAGATTTTTACCGCGGTATTTATGAAAACGTAAAACGCGAGTACATAGGATCTTACTTTGACGAAATGGGGCTGATCCCGGGCTCCCAGACTTCGGCAATATTGACGCTGCTAGCCGATCTGGTCCCCAATGAAGATATGCGCTATTCCGTGCTCACGATGCTTCGCAATAATATAAAAAAGAACGGCTGGAAACTTCAGACAGGATTCGTCGGGACCGCGAACATTGTCAACGTTCTGAGCCTTATGGGCGATGACGAAACGGCTTATACGCTGCTGCTTCAGAGGGACAATCCTTCGTGGCTTTACAGCGTTGACCAGGGGGCAACGACTACGTGGGAGCGCTGGGATTCATATACACTCGCACGAGGCTTCGGCGACGTCGGAATGAATTCTTTCAACCATTACGCGTACGGCTGCGTCGGAGAATGGATGTACACGTATATGGCAGGCATCAACGGAAGCGGAACAGCCGGATTCAAAGAGTTCGAATTATCACCGCGCATCGATCCGAAGCTCAGGATCACTTCGTGCGATGCCGAATACGACTGCGTATACGGGACGATCAGATCTTCATGGATCGTTGACGAGAGCGGTGCGCTTTACTACGATTTCAGCGTACCTGCAAACACTTCGTGCAAAGTTGTGCTTCCGCTCAAGATAGGTGAGAAAGAGGTCGCTTCGATTTCAAACGGCAATATTTCTGTAAATATCAGCGATCTATCAGGCGGCGATATTATTGCCGAAGGATTATCTTTTACAGAAATACAAAACGGATGTATAATATTAAAGGCTGTATCCGGAAACTTCAGCATACGGCTCAGTTAATACGGCAGGGAAGGAAAAGCATTGGACAATTCGCTTCAGGATCTATATACTACTTCGCTTGAAGATATAAGGCTCGACGTGTTCGAAGGGCCTTTTGATCTGTTGCTGTCTCTGCTCGAGCGCAATAAACTAAATATTGCAGATATAAGTATCAGCCTGATCGCTGATCAGTACATCGAAGTTCTTAAAAACAATTTCGATATGGAGATAGCCAGTGAATTCCTGGTGATGGCATCGACGCTCCTGCATCTCAAATCCAGACGCCTGCTGCCTCAGAAGGAAAAAGAGGCGGAAGAGATCTCCGAAGAAGAACTTATCCGCAGACTAAGCGAATATAAACGTTACAAAGAACTTGCCCCGGCGCTCTCCGAAAGACTCGCGGAATATTCCGGTTCATATTACAAAATGCCCGAAAATCTTACTTTCCCGAAGATCTATCTTCCTGTAAAGATCGATCCTGCGCTTCTGGCTTATTACAGAGATGAGATCGACAAAAGATTTAAAGAAAAGACAAATGACAATACTTCAAAAATGGAAAGAATACTGCGTGTTGAAAAAGTCAGTATCAAGGACAAAATGAAGCAGATCATAAGAAAGATCAAAAATTTCGTGAAGACACGTTTTTCAGAAATATTTACTAGAGAATCAAGCCGCACTGAGAAGGTTACAGGTTTTCTGGCAATGCTCGAGCTTGATAAAAACAAGCACGTAAAAGTTACGCAGCAGGAACTTTTCGGCGAGATAACTATTGAACCGGGGGACAATTTCGATCCCGCTGACATTGAGAAATTTACCGGCACCGTAGACGAATACGACGAAAACAGCCCGATAGAAGCCGATTCATAACGAATCACATTAAGCACAGAGCAGCATTAACACCGGCTGATTTTAACTCAAGGAAGGTCAACATTATGGACGATAACAATAGATCAGGTTTTATTGATGCAGTTTCGGACGAAAACTACGTTCCGGACAGGCTAAGCCACGCTGAGGCGCTTGCGGAAGCGCTGCTTTTCGCGTCAGGGAGCCCGGTACTTACCGAAGATATCGCGTTGATCCTGAAGCTGAAAAAGTCTGAGACAGAAGCGGTGCTCAAACGTCTGTCAGATTATTACACGTCGCATAATTCCGGACTTGTATTGAAAAAGATCAATGATTCTTATCAGCTCGCGTCAAGAAGTTCGCTTCACGATGAACTTAAGCCGCACTTCGAACAAGTCTCTGCTTCTCCGCTCAGCCGTTCCGCTTTAGAAGCGCTGACAATAATCGCGTATAACCAGCCTATTACTCGCGGAGGCGTAGAGATCATCCGCGGGGTCAACAGCGACAGCGTCGTTTCTACGCTTCTTGAGCGCGGTCTTATTTGTGAGAAGGGGAAATCAGATTCTCCCGGGCGGCCGGTATTATACGGAACTACTGAGCTGTTTCTGAAAAGCGCAGGTCTTTCCAACATTGAGGAATTAAGAAACGTCATTCCGCTTCCTGACATAAACGCCGCACAGCCGCAGGAAGATTCTACAGTTAGTAACTGACAACTATCAGTTAACAACTGATAATTGATAACTACCGGACATTTACTATTCGCTTTGACATATTCCTGTCACTATAGTATAATAATTTGTCAGGGACTAATACGCCTGCGCGTATTTGACCCGGCTTATTTTGAAGTACGGTATTACGGAAAACGGAGGACAAGGAATGGATTATAAAAGGCTCTCAAAAGCACAGCTTGAAAAAGAGCTGCTCTTACAGCAATCCAGATATGATAAATATAAGGCGATGGGGCTCAGTTTAGACATGACGAGAGGGAAGCCCTGCGCCGCGCAGCTTAAACTTTCAGAGCCTATGCTTGACCAGGCTCTTTTGGATGATTACACCTCGGAAAGCGGCACAGACTGCCGGAATTACGGTATCGTTGCAGGCCTTCCAGAAGCGAGACGCTTTATGGGCGAACTGCTTGGAGTGCCCGGCGATAATATCATCTGCGGCGGAAATTCAAGCCTTAATATGATGTACGATACGATATCCGCATTTATGATGTTTGGCGTATCGAATGATGAAGCAGACAGGCCGTGGTTCGAGGATAAAGACAGAAAATTCATTTGCCCCGTTCCCGGATATGACCGCCATTTCGCCGTGACTGAACTGTTCGGCTTCAAACTCATACCTGTTGACATTAACCCCGACGGACCTGATATGGACGAGATAGAACGAATTGTCCGCGACGACCCGTCCGTAAAAGGTATGTGGTCCGTTCCGAAATATTCAAATCCCACCGGTTACGTATATTCAGACGAGTGTATAAGAAGACTTGCCCGTATGAAATGTGCGGCTCCGGATTTCAGGATTTTCTGGGATGATGCGTATACGATCCATTTCTTCAACGACAGCCCTGCCGAGCAGCTGAATCTTTACAATGAATGTGTAAAAGCCGGGAATCCCGATCGTACTATTATGTTTGGATCGACGTCGAAAATTACTTTCCCCGGCGCAGGTATTGCCGCACTAGCCGCAGATAAACGGACGATCGATTTCCTGCTCTCCAGAATTTCCAAGCAGACGATCGGACCCGATAAACTGAATCAGCTAAGGCACGTTAAATTCCTGAAAGATCTTAACGGAGTCGTTGCCCATATGAAAAAACACGCTGAGATCATGAAGCCTAAATTTGACGCCGTACAGGACGTTTTCGTGTCCGAATTTGACGCGCCTGTCGAAGGACAGCTTCAGTGGACTGAGCCTGAGGGAGGGTATTTTATCTGCTGCAGGACAGGTGAGGGAATGGCCGCTCAGGTCCTGGAAATGTGCAAACAATGCGGCGTCGCTTTCACTCCGGCCGGATCCACTCATCCTTACAAGAAAGACCCTACAGACAGTTACGTAAGGATCGCCCCTTCGTATCCTGAGATAGAACAGATAAGATCCGCAGTTGAAATTTTCTGCATATGTGTTAAAATAGCATTGATAAAACAACTGCTTGAAAGATAATAAAAACCGGGAGGCAAATATGGAAGAAAACATCAAACTCGAATACGAACCCAGAAACGGCTGGACGTGCCTTGACGAAAATACACTTAAAGAGCTCGAAGCGTTCTGTGAAGATTATAAACGTTTCCTTGACGATGCAAAAACCGAGCGTGAATCTACCGAGGTTCTTGTCAATACTGCTAAAGAAGCGGGTTTCTCCGATCTTAACGATTATCTGTGCGCAAAGAAAAAAGCGCTTCCCGGCACTAAATTATATGCAGTGAACAGGGGAAAGTCATGCGCTTTTATAATTATCGGTAAAAACGATCCCGTGCTCGGAATGAATATGCTCGGCGCTCATATCGACGCCCCGAGACTTGACTTCAAGCCGAAGCCGATATATGAAGATTCCGGTTATGCACTTGCAAAAACGCATTACTACGGCGGAATAAAGAAGTATCAGTGGGTCGCGACGCCTCTTGCCCTGCACGGAGTCGTTTTCCTTGAAGGAGGCAGAAAAGTCAGCGTACGTATCGGTGAAGATGAGTCTGATCCGGTTCTTTATATTACCGACCTGCTTCCGCACCTCGCTCAGGATCAGATGGTGAAAAACGGATATTCACTTATCGGCGCAGAACAGCTTAACGTTACCCTCGCATCCAGACCTGTCCTCGATTTTGAGCAGTGCGATAAAGACGGTGCATGCTGCTCAAATAGCGACGGTTGCTGCGAAGGTGAGAAAAAAGAAGAGAAATCAGATAAGTCTGTGAAGAAAGCAGTGCTTAAACTGCTCTACGATAAATACGGCATCTGTGAAAAAGATTTCTTCAGAGCTGAATTTGAGATCGTTCCGGCAGCGAAAGCCAAAGACGTCGGAATTGACCGCGCCCTTGTCGGAGCATACGCTCAGGACGACAGAGTCTGCGCATACACCGGATTCAGATCGTTGCTTGACCTTAAAGAAATTCCCGAAAAAACCGCCGTCGTATATCTCTCGGACAAAGAAGAAATTGGCAGCGTAGGTAATACGGGTGCAAGATCGTGCTGGCTTGAAAATCTCTGCCTTGAACTTGTGTCAAACTATGATCCTTCTTACGGCATGCTCGAACTCAGAAGGGCAATGACCGCGACGAAGTTCCTTTCCGCAGACGTTACAGCCGCGTTCGACCCGAATTTCCCGGAAGTTTCCGATAAACTTAACGTAGCGTTCGCATCGAACGGTATCTCGTTCAACAAATATACCGGTTCCCACGGTAAGAGCGGCGCGAGCGACGCCTCTCCCGAATTCATTTCATACGTTATCGACACGCTTGAAAAAGAAAATATTCCGTGGCAGCTTACAGAAATGGGTAAGGTAGATATCGGCGGAGGCGGAACCATCGCTCAGTTCATGGCAGACCTCGGAATGGAAGTGCTTGACTGCGGAGTTCCCGTACTTTCGATGCACTCTCCGTTTGAAGTTACCTCCAAAGCGGACGTTTACTGGACCTACAGGGCGTATATGGCCTTTATTAAAGCGTAGAAGGCCCGTAAATCGATTTTCAGGCGGCGGGCGTATTTGTTTTGGATTTTAGAAGGAGAAGCGCTAATTGGATAATTTAAGACGGTTTTTAGTGGTGTTCTGTATCATGCTCGTCCTTGCGGCCGCGGTGTGCGGCGTAAGGCTTGTGCTGTCATACGATAATTTTAACAAGAACCTGGTAAATGACCTTGAACTTGATATTCCTACGTACGACCCTTCCGGAGAGACGGTACAGTCTTCATTCTCAAATAATATACTTTTCATCTGCTTTGATGAAGAAAATTCAGAGACTCAGCTGATGTTTGTCATGAACGTCGATTCTGCTTCCAAATCTCTGAATTTTATGTTCCTGCCTAAAGAGATCAAGTACAATATTGCTGCAGGCTCTATGGTCGGCGATTTCGGTTCGATGTACTACGGTTTTTCAAGTTCGCGCGGCTCGTCGTGCGCTTCCGCTGTTGCTTCGTTCTTTGATATCGATATCAATTACTATTTCTGCATCTCTACCGAGGAATGTGCCAAGCTTCTCGGTTCATTCTGCTCCGAGGACGGGGGAGTCATATTCGACGTTCCGGTCGATATTTATTACAGAGATTACGAGAAGAACATAAATATCGATTTCAAAAAAGGCGCTCAGGTCTTAAACGGCACAGGAATAGTTGATTTTCTCCGCTTCTATAAGACGTTCGACGGTTCATATACGAAAGAACTTCTGGAATACTACGACGGTACGGATTCAAAACGAATGAATATCGTCGCAAGATTCATCGATACATTTATCACGCAGAAATTCTTTGAACCTTCCACTGATTTCTATATCAGGAGCTTTACCGAACTTGTAAACCCGTTCCTGAATAAAGCAGATACCAATGTGACCAGGTCTGTTCTTGAGACGGTCGGGCAGATACTTGCAACGACGAACTCCCAGAAGATCGGCTATTTTCTGCCGCTTGGCGACGTTTCCTTCAACGATAAAGTATATCTCGAATATAACGGTTACATAAGGAATCTCGAACTTGACGAGAGCATTTCGCCGTCTGTCGCGATGGATATCCTGTCTTCGAGATTTAAGACACTTTACTGAGCTTGTTAAATACAATCACGTCATCTGACTTGACTTAGTTTTCAGCCTTCTCGCTTTCTTTTTCATCCGGAAGCGGAGGCTGATCTCTTTTTACGGAAGAAAGGGGATTGCTGCTTACGGCTTCTTTTAACTGACGTGAATTTACGTGAGTATAGATCTGTGTGGTGGCAACGCTTTCGTGCCCTAATATTTCCTGAAGGGCTCTTATGTCAACGCCCCCGTACGTATACATCAGCGTCGCAGCAGTATGACGGAGTTTATGAACAGAATATTTTTTAGGATCAAGTCCCGCTTTGACAATGTATTTTTTAACGGTGTACTCAACTGTTTTGGGACTGATCCGTTTTTTCCGCTTACTGACAAAAAGGGGATGTACACCGCCTTTTTCCGTAACATCCTCGCGTACCTGAAGATAACTGTCAATGGCGCTCATACAGGCGTCGTTAAGATATACAGCGCGCTCCTTATTTCCCTTACCGATGACACGCAGAACGTCGTCGCGGATATCAGTGATATTGATCCCGACAAGTTCCGAAAGACGCATCCCGCAGTTTAAAAACAGCGTAATGATACAATAATCCCGTTCGGCAAATTCTTCGTCATCATCGATCGATCCGAGCAGGTCGCGGCTTTCGTCAAGTTCCAGATATTTAGGAAGTCTTTTGCTCTGCTTCGGGCTTTCAAGTTCGGCCGCTGGATTTGACGGAATTATATTCACGCGTGAAAAACAGTATTTAAAGAAAGATTTCAGGCAGGATACCTTTCTGCTTCTCGTGGAGGCAATCTCTCCTCGCTCGGAGTTTATGTAGTTCAGAAACGCATAAAGATCAGACAGCGTTATAGATTTAAGAACGTCAACGTCCAGATCGGCAGGATCTATTTCCTCAAATACCGCATCAGCAGGGACCAGTCTGCGCCTTAATTTAATGAAGCGGAAAAACATAAGCAGGTCATAGTAGTATTCGTGGATCGTACGCTTCGACTTGCCCGAGATCGAGTCCATGTAAATAAGAAAATCTTCGCCGTAAGGAGGAAGCATATATTTCTCTCTGCCTGTCTTGTCATTGTCAGCCACTTGCGAAACACCCCGCTTGAAATGATTTTGTTCAATTACGTACAGATTATACATCCTTGGAGCAATAAGTTCAAGTTGACAATTCTTCCTGTTTGGAATAGAATCAACCGAATACTTTATTTAGGAGTATGATCAATATGGCAGAATTTATAACAGGAATGAAAAGAACAGATTATTGCGGTACGCTCACAGCCAAAGACATAGGCAGGGAAGTTACCGTTAACGGATGGGTAAGGAAGACGAGGAACCTTGGAAGCCTCCTTTTTGTTGACCTCAGAGACAGATCGGGGATCGTGCAGCTCGTATTCGATCAGGAAACGCACGAGTCGTTGTTCGAGAAGGCCGAGGGGCTTCATCAGGAGTACGTGCTTTCGGCGAAAGGCGTTGTCCGTGCCAGAAGCGCAGAGGCAGTAAATCCGCGTATGAAGACCGGAGAAGTTGAGATCGCCGTTAACGAGATGCGCATTCTTAACTCAGCTGAAACGCCTCCTTTCCAGATCGACGATAAAGCGAACGTTTCTGACGTTTTAAGACTTAAATACAGATATCTCGACCTGCGCCGCCCGTCGATGAGCCGCTACCTTATGATGAGGCACAGGATCGTAAAAGAGGCGCACGACTATTACGATAAAAACGGATTTATTGAAGTAGAAACGCCTTCTCTTTGCAAGAGCACGCCTGAAGGTGCCAGAGACTATCTAGTACCTTCAAGAGTACATCCCGGAAAATTTTATGCTCTTCCTCAGTCCCCGCAGCTGTTCAAACAGCTTCTTATGTGCGCCGGATTCGACAGATACATGCAGATCGCAAAATGCTACAGAGACGAAGACCTGCGCGCTGACAGACAGCCTGAGTTCACGCAGATCGACCTTGAAATGTCTTTCGTAGATGCTGATGACGTTATGACGATCAATGAAGGCTTCATCAAGCAGCTTTTCAAGAACGTGCTCGACATTGACGTGCCTACGCCTTTTATCCGTATGAAGTATCAGGAGGCAATGTCCCGCTTCGGTTCTGATAAACCGGACATCCGCTTCGGACTGGAACTAAAAGATATAACTGAATTTGCCAGGACGTGCAGTTTTAAAGTGTTCTCCGAAACCGCTCAGTCAGGAGGGGCTGTAAGACTTATCTGCGCTCCCGCGGGGCATTATTCCCGCAAAGAAATTGACGGTCTCACCGAATTCATAAAGACTCACGGCGGCTCCGGCATGGCTTGGATAGCCCTGTCCGAAAGCGGCGTAAGATCGAGCCTCGGAAAAGTTATGTCCGAGGAAGAGATCAATGAGATCATCAGACTTGCAGGCGCGAACAACGGAGATCTGATCTGCATCGTCTGCGGCAAGAGCGGCCCCGTTTATACGGCACTCGGCGGACTTCGCTGCTACCTCGGCGATAAGCTCGGCCTCATTCCGAAGGACAAATTCGCATTTCTCTGGGTGGTTGATTTCCCGCAGTTCGAATATTCCGAAGAAGAGGGAAGATATGTCGCTATGCACCATCCTTTCACTATGCCCAAGACCGAGGATATTCCCAAGATCGAAGCCGGCGACCTTTCAGACGTAAAGGCTGACGCATACGACATCGTACTTAACGGTTATGAACTCGGCGGCGGAAGCATAAGGATACACGACAGCGCACTTCAGCAGCTTATGTTCAAGGCGCTCGGTTTTTCAGAAGAAGACGCTAAGACGAGATTCGGATTCCTGCTCGAAGCATTCAGATACGGCACGCCCCCTCACGGCGGAATGGCATACGGACTTGACAGACTCGTCATGCTTATGACCGGATCTGACAACATCCGCGACGTTATCGCGTTCCCGAAAGTACAGAACGCCTCCGATCTGATGACAGGAGCGCCGGATTTCGTTGACGACAAACAGCTTTCAGAACTTTACATTGCCTGCACTGAAAGAGAGAAGACTGAAGATCAGTAATTTTTATTAGGGCATCTTAAATTTAAAATGCTAAGAATCGGCTTAGACGTAGGTTCAACTACGGTTAAAATAGTTGTTTTTGACGCCGCGGACAATATTTTGTTCGGCAAGTACAGGCGCCATTATTCTGATATTCGCAAAACTATCTGCGACGTACTGTCGGAGGCATTGACGCCGTTTAAGGGCGAAGAGTGCTATCTGGCAATAACCGGGTCAGGCGGTATGCTTGTTGCCGACTGGCTTGGCCTTCCTTTCGTTCAGGAAGTTGCCGCGCTCGGGAAAAGCGTTGAAGTTCTGATCCCGCAGACTGACGTCGCGATCGAGCTCGGCGGAGAAGACGCGAAGATTACTTTCTTCCGCGATCCTGTCGAACAGCGTATGAACGGGACCTGCGCGGGCGGGACCGGAGCGTTCATCGATCAGATGGCGATCCTATTAAAGACCGACGCAGACGGGCTCAACGAACTTTCGGAAAAACATACGACTATCTATCCGATCGCAGCACGCTGCTGAGTATTTGCAAACACAGATATCCAGCCGCTTCTTAACGAAGGCGCAGCTAAAGAAGATATTGCAGCATCCGTTTTTCAATCTGTAGTAAACCAGACTATAAGCGGACTGGCATGCGGGCGGAGGATAGAGGGCAATATCGCTTTCCTCGGCGGTCCTTTAAATTATCTGCCGGAATTAAGAAAGCGCTTTATCGAAACGCTCTCATTAAGGCCGGAGCAGGTGATCTGTCCCGAGAATTCGCATTTATTTGTGGCAATGGGCGCGGCATTTATGTCTGACGCTGACCGTCCGGGTGTAAAAGCCGTTCCGGTAACCGTAGATTCGATCATAAAAAAACTGCCTGATATCATGAGTATCCAGGCCTCCGAAGTCGGACGCCTCGACAGGCTCTTTAAAACTGATTCGGATTATGAAGAATTCGTAAAACGTCACAGCACTGAAAAAGCCGTATTCGGAGAGCTAAGCAAGTATAAAGGTCCCGCTTATTTCGGGATCGACGCCGGTTCGACGACAACCAAAGCCGTACTTTGCGGCTCGGACGACCAGATACTGTATTCGTTTTACGGCAGCAATTTCGGCAGTCCGTTCGATTCCGCTCTGAAGATACTCAAAGACGTTTATTCAAAACTTCCGGAGGGAGTTTATATTTCTGGCTCCTGCGTGACCGGATACGGCGAAGGTCTTATAAAGGCGGCGCTCAGGATGGATCTGGGCGAGATCGAGACGGTGGCGCACTACCGTGCGGCAGACCACTTCCTGCCTGGCGTTGAGTTTATTCTTGACATCGGCGGTCAGGATATGAAATGCCTGAAAGTTAAAGACGGCGTCATTCAGAGCATTATGCTAAACGAAGCCTGCTCTTCAGGCTGCGGCTCGTTTATCGAAGCTTTTGCCACCACGCTGAATCTTAAAATATCGGATTTTGCGAAAGAAGCGCTTAAAGCCGAAAGACCCGTTGACCTCGGAAGCCGCTGTACCGTGTTCATGAATTCGAGAGTAAAACAGGCTCAAAAAGAGGGCGCGAGCGTTGCCGACATCTCTGCCGGCCTTTCGTATTCCGTCATTAAAAACGCTCTTACGAAAGTTATCAAGATCAGATCTCCCGAAGATATGGGAGAAAAGATAATCGTCCAGGGAGGCACGTTCTATAACGACGCAATACTGCGCTGCTTTGAACTTATATCAGGCAGGAACGCCGTGAGACCCGACATTGCAGGTCTGATGGGCGCATACGGAGCAGCTCTGATCGCGAAGAAAGAATTTGAATCCGTTCCCGAGCACGTTTCCTGTCTTTTACCGCCGGAAGAAGCGGATACTA
>JAGCTF010000082.1 GCA_017963755.1 Clostridia bacterium
ACAGTCGGATTTGTTCGCCTCGATACCTGCATACAGTTCCGGAAGGCCGATACCTTTCAAAGGCGCCGCGCAGTTGAAAATGACGTAATCTGTACCGGTACACGTGCCGTCCGGTTCAAAATTGCTGAACCATATCGACGCAGAATACCCCTGACTTTCATCGTAGGCATTCACCCTTATCGTGTTGTCGTCAATACCCGCCTGTTCTGCGCCGTCAACGGGTTCCGCGTAAACTGCCTGCATTCCGAACGCCGAAAGCGTCAATGCGATCACAAGCATAATGGTTAAAAGCTGCTTCATACTTATTTCCTCCTTTTATTATAAATTGCAATTTGCAATTTGTCATTTGCCATTTGCAATTTGCCATCACTCGGTTCGCCTCTAAACTCTAAACTCTTAACTCCCTAAACTCCATTTGAACTTATGCGAAGCCGAGTGAATGGCTAAGAATTTTGTTTGACCGAAATGCGAACCGATTCCGGGGTTCGCATGAGACCCAAAATTCGTGTCATCACTCGGTTCGCCTCTTAACTCTTAACTCTTAACTCATTCTCCGCCGTAATATAGTACGTACCGTCTGCAGGTACCTTTACGACGAACTTTCCATCCTTCTGCGTCATCTCCGGAGCCTTAACAGCCTTATTGACCTCGATCGAATATCTGCGGCCCATATAGTTGTACTCGGAAACACCCGCGAGATCCATATCCGACGGAAGGCTGCTCTCAATCTTCAAACCATTTACGTCGGGATTGACGCCGATAATACCGGTCAGGAAAGACAGAGGTACGAGTCCGGATTCGGGGAACTCACCCACGATGCTCACCTGATAGAAATTGCCCGGGATCGGGCGGGGGGCCCTTCTAAGAGAGTCGATGTGGAACTCGGCCATGATCTTGTTGAAGCGCTCGATCGCTCTGTCGCCGGAGATCAGCGTGCGGCCCATAATATCGTAGAACGAAGTGTAGAATATCGTTCCGCCGTTCTGCATGCCGTAGCCGTACTCGCCCCAGTGGCCGGGCTTGATGTCGTTAAACGAATGGCCGTTGTACCACCAGTAGTGAAGGCCGTCCACCACGACGCCGTCCAGGGCTAAAGTGTTTGACCTCGCAGAAACTTTGAAAGTATAAATATCCGCCCCTTTGGACGTGTCGCTGTCAATGATCCGTTTTCCGTCTACCCAGTCGTATATCTTCTGCGCCTGTTCCTTCGACGCGAGCCCCGCGGAGACCGCCATGAAATTTACGAAGGTCAATCCGAAGTCGAGCACGTCGCCGTTGATATTGACGGAAGTGATGTAGCGCCCCTTGGCCTCATCCCAGAAATAATCGTTGAATTTTGCTTTGACTTTTTCCGCGATCGACCTGTAGCGCGCCGCTTCTGAATCGTTTCCGACGTAGCTTTCGATGTCTGCCATCGCCAGTACGGCCTGGTAGAACATCACGTTTTCGTACGCCGAATTATAACCGAAGAAGTTCAGGCTGTCCCAGTAGTTGGAAGCCATTCCGTATACGGTGCCGTCGTTGCGCGGATCGTAGATCGTCATCAGCCCGGACTCGCCGTTAAGGTTTACCAGCATATATTCCATCGCTTTGCGCAGCTTATCGAGCATGACCTGCTTCTTCGCGTTCACGCTGGTGAGAAAACCGTCGGTGTCGTTGCCGGTCAGCAGGAAGTCGCGGGAGGCAATAATGAGCGCGGAATTGTTTGTGTAATGGTTCTGGGCGTCAAGGTGCTGCGGCGCCGCGCTCGTTGCCCATATGAAGCCGTCGTCACGCGGATTGCTCTTGTACTCGGTGTTGTCGACAACATATTTTCCTTTTTCTTCGTTGTAATACCAGCCGTCGCCGCCGTATACTGCTTTTTTCAGGGAATCCTCGTGTATTTTAAGCGCTTCGGTGTAACCTGACCAGTTGAGCTTCGCGCCGTTCCAGGCGGTCCATTCGATCGATGCCGTCATCGTGCCGCCCGCGCGGAATTCCCAGGGATTCTGGCCGCCGTTGCCTACCGAGTTGTAGACGCGCGGCTCTGTTTTGGCGGTGCCGAATATCGCCCACATATTGCTCAGATCGGCGTCGTAATAGCCGTCGTACGAGGTGTAGAAGAACGTGCCTTTTTTACCGTAGACGCGCATCTCTTCGACGCTGAAGGAATTGTCCGACGTGGAGTAGGAGGGGTAGCACACGCTTTTGATGCGGATGCCGTTGGCCGCGATCTGCCTGAGGGGAAGGGAGAGCGTTGCCCCCATCGGGTCCGGGAAATTCATTACGCACGTGTAGTACCCTTCCGAATTCGGAAGTACGTAATAGTAGCGCGGCATCATATACCAGACCAGACCGCCGTCGGTCGTGTATTCAATGCTGATGTCCGACGGAAATGCAGTGCTGTCGGCCGGGAATTTGATCTCGATCGAGTCGAGCGTGTAGTAGCCGTCGAACAAATAACCGACAAATTCCTGCGTTTCGGGCGAGTCGGACAATGCGCTTTTCCACCTTGTTGTGTTATCGCCGTCGGCAATATTTGCGCAGCCGTATTCTTCTCCGGCGGAGCTTGATTCTATCGGCGTGACGGTGCTGATCATTTCGGCGCGGTAGTCGTCTCCCGATACTTTTACAGCCTTAACGTCCGTCCAGCCGTGTATCGTTCCGGCTTTCAGGTTCATAGCGCACGCTTTTACCTGATAATCTCCGGCTTTTTTATATACGTGCGGGACCTCGGCCGTGGGGAGGTTATTCGGATCGGCAGCATACGGGCCGTCGTAGCTCCAGGTGCCGTCGCCCCAGTCAATGACGTAATAGTTGAAGTCTTCCGTCGCTTTTTCCATTTTGATCTGGGCAATTACTTCCGCCCCGGTCTTTCCTCCGTTTGCGTGGGGGATAAACAGATTTACGTCTTCGCCCTGTTTTTGAAGGTTTCGGGTCAATTCATATTGTATTTCGTTCACGATCTGTACCTCCGGTGCTTTTTCAAAATCGGGTTCTTCCGGTGTCGCCTGTTCCGGCTTGTTTCCGCCAGGCGTGCAGCCGGCATAGCTGATCAAAAGAAATATACAAAGGATCCATATCGCAATTCTTTTTTTCATGTCTTGTGAACTCCTTTTTTTCGTGATCGTGTTCTTTAGCAGGATTATTATACGACGGATTCGGGAAAAAGGCAAAAGGTTTTGACGCGAAAGGTTTTGATCACGCCTTTGCACTGGCTGCACTGGCTGATCCTTCTATTGCTCATTTTTCTTGGGAGGCTCGGGAGGAGTGGCACACGATCTTCGATTCTGGCGATTAGTGTGCCACGGTTTGTTCATTTTTTCCTTCTTGAGGTGCTCAAGGCAGCGTCGGGCTGGCACACAAACCCCGAATAAACCGATTTGTGTGCCAAGATTGACCTTCACCCGATCAAGAGACAGCGCCGGAAACCGAGAGCGTATTTCGGTCCTTAGTTAAGCCAGCGGTACGGAGAAGGAGTAGCTGCCGGACAACAATCTGAACCAAGCAGCTCCGTTTTCGGCATTGACGAACGAAACACCTTCGGCATCGGCTGCCGGTATGCCAGACTCTGTAATTGCCGACGGATCTCCGGGGCACTCAAGTCTGAGCGTTGCCGACGAGTTCACCGGAACTGAGACCGTATACGTAACAGTCCCGTTTTCTATCGACCAGTTCGAAACTATCGCACCGTAGCTGCTGACGTAAGTCGTTTCGGCGTATCCGAGCCTTTCGGAAATATGCGGCGCTATCACAAATTCACCGTATCCGGCTTCCGCGCCCGGAGAGATCCCGCCGATCCCGCTGTAAAACCATTCACCAACGCTGCCTAAAGCATAATGGTTGAACGAATTCATCGAAATATCCGCGAACCCGTGTTGTTCCGTCCACGAATTCCATCTCTCCCATATGGTGGTAGCGCCGTTGTTGACACTGTAGAGCCAGGAAGGGTATGACTCCTGCAGCAGCAGTTCATACGCAACGTCCGCATAGCCGTATTCAGTTAGTACCGGCAGAAGCATACTGATCCCCATAAATCCGGTAGTAAGATGCGTATCTTTATTCCGGATAGCTTCCACAAGGTACCCGGCCGCGTTTTCTTCCAATTCTTCCGGAATAAGGCCCATGAAGAGCGACAGGACGTATCCGGTCTGAGTTTCGCGTTCGTATCCCGCCGGTTCCGAACCTGCGCCGTATACTCTGCCGTCATCAGTCACAAATTTGTTAATAAATACTTCTCTGATCCTGTAATAAAGTTCGCGGTAACGGGCGGCATCTGCATCCTTTCCTAAAGCAGCTGCCATCTCGCTCATAAGTTTCGCGTCGTAGGCGTAATATGCGGTGCCTATCAGATCGTACGCCGTAACGGAGCCAACGTTCAGATGATCACCGTAGCGCAATGCACTGCGGACGTATTTGGAAGCGCCGGCTTTGCCGGAACCGTATTTTGAATCGAGGAAAGACATAAATCTTTCCATATTGTCCCAAAACTCCTCCGCCGCCGAAATATCGCCGAACTGGCGGTAGCAAACGTACGGAATTATGATACCTGTATCCGCCCAGCCTGCCGCAGCTTCGCCTCTCAGGATCGCCCTTGGAGCGATATCAGTATATTCTCCGGTCTTTTCCTGGGCATTCTGAAGGTCGAAGTTGAACTTCTTAAGGAATTCAAGGCTGTTGCTGTTGTAGGCCGAAGTCAGTGCGAAAACGTTTATGTCTCCTGTCCAGCCAAGCCGCTCGTCCCTCTGGGGGCAGCCCATCGGAATGGAGAGGAAATTATCGATCTGGCTCCAGAATATATTTTCGTACAGTTTGTTGACCTTCGCATCCGATGTCTTGAAACTGCCAGTCCTCTTCACGTCCGCGCTCAGCACCTCTCCCGTCACGTTCTCAGGCTTTAATTCTCCTTCATATCCTTCTATTTCCACGTATCTGAATCCGCGGAACGTAAACGACGGACGCCAGCTTTCGCTCTCGGCGCCCTTGAACGTGTAATAATCGGTCGCTTTTGCAGTTCTTAAATTATCGCGGTACACCGTGCCGTCGCGGTTCAGCATTTCGCCGAATCGCATGATGATGCGATTGCCTGCGGTGCCGGTCACGTTTTTAAGATATATCCAGCCTGTGATCTCCTGGCCGAGGTCAACTATATAATTGCCGTTTTTGTGTTTTGTTACGCTCACGGCCGGTACGGTGTCAATGATTTTCGCGGTTTCTCCGGCTTGTTTAACTATGTTTCCGCGATAAGCACGGGAGCCTGTACTGACTTTATTCCAGACCGTATCGTTAAAGCCGTTTTCGTTCCAGTTTCCGAATTCCAGTCTCGCGTCATATATTTCGCCGTTCTCCAGGTCGCTGTAGCGGATCGGTCCGTTTCTTGAACACTTCCAGCTGCCGTCAGACACTACAGTCTTTTTACCGTCTGCAAATTCCAGGACAAGTTTGACGATCAGATAATTGTCCTCGCCGTACACTTTCGAACCGAACGTTGACAGCTTTCCGTTATACCATCCGGTCCCGAGTATTGCCCCTATTGTGTTTCCGCCTTCCGTTATCATATCCGTCACGTCGAAAGTCTGATAAAACAGATTTCCCGGATCCAGCCGGCCGTTATTGATCAGATAGTAGTCTGTCCAGCCGGGATCGAGACAGTCTTCTCCCACTTTTCGCCCGTTCAGGTACAGTTCATACACTCCCAGCGCCGTGGCTGATAATACCGCCCTCACCGGCTTTTCGGACTCAAACTCTTTTCGGAACCAGGCAACGTCGCTACGGTCGGATGTTTTTGAATAAAACGAAAGCTGATTGCCGCGAACGATATAAACGCCATCCTTAACTCTTCCGCAATTGAATGCCAGCTCCGTTTCATCGCTTGACGAAAAGTCCTCGCTCTGGATCACCGCCCCTGTTATGCTGTCTGTCAAGGTCAAATAATCATAGTGGGTGACCTGATTGTCATCCGCGGATTGAACGTTTCTTATGCCGAGCGAGCCGGACGGCAGCGGGGAGCTGTCGGTCAACGTGTTAATAAGTTTGCCGTCAATATACGTGCGGAATTCGCGCTTCGCCACTTCGACCTTCATCACGTGCCAGCCTGTGAACCCTTCGCTCATATATTGTGAGACGTCAACTTCCGTCATGACGCTTATGCTGCCGTTCTGCCATTTATGCGGACGGAATATTATTTTGCCTGCTCTTACAACTGAGTTAAGCTGCCAAAGGTAAAAATTATTGGAATCTGTTGCCGAGAAAACAAGCCCGGATGAATTTGACACGATCTTGAATCTTGATTCAACCGTATATGAATCTGTTCCGCTGTTGTCCGGATCTGCGCCTATCCACTCTGCGCCTTCAAAAGGCTTTCCGGGATCTAATTCGGTATTGAATCTGCCTGTTTCGGAATAATGATTGATTCCCAGTTCGTCGGTGACGATCACTTTCCAGACGTACTGATGCTCATGATCAAGCGGAGCGCCGGTATATGCTGCTTTTTGAGCGTCAGACTTAATGCTGCCCGAATCCCAGACTGTTTTTTTACCGTCTGCGGTCAAGTCTTCTTCTTTTTCCGCGATCAATATCCTGTATTCCGACTGCCTCGCTCCGCGCCTGTCGCTTTCCGCGCGCCAAGAGAAAGTCGGGACGATTCCTGAATACATGTTATCGACGTATCCGTCGGTTTTGAGGCCGGTGACAAAATAATCGTGGTCCGGACCGTTTGGCTGATCGTTATCCGCAGGGTCGTCAACGTCGCTGTCGTCGTTCTTTTTATCGTCGGGCGTTTTTGTGCAGGAGCAGATCGAAAACGTCATTGACATCAGAAATACCCCAAGAAGAATTATGCTGAGCATTCTTTTAACAGTCTTCATAAATACTCTCCTTTTTGTCTCGGACCGGTTCTGTTTTGCGCTTATGTTACCGAATTTTTCTCAAAAACGCAGGTTTAGGATGTTTCAGGCACGCTTATGCCTGTTATTTTGGTTTCAATTGGCGGAATTATACTACTGAACGGGCGTTGAAGTCAATCGCGGGCGTATCAATGAGGCGGACCGCACGACCGAAATCCAGCGTTTGATCAATTTCGGCCGTATCGAAGAGGCGGAATGGCACACAAACCTTGAATTCGCCGTTTTGTGTGCCAGAGCAGCGTCATAAATTAGGCCTCATAAATAAAGAAGCGTCCTCGGGCGCTTCTTTATTTTCGACTCATCGTTCTTGGTTGATAATTTATAGTTTATAGCTGATATCTCACACTATCACCAGGCCTGCCTCTTCGGCGGCGCGGCGGATGTCCTCGGGAGGCTCGCACTCACACACGAGATAATCGAGTTGACCAAGCTCGGCGAGCGTAAACAGAAGACTCTTATCGAACTTTGAAGAATCCAGCAGCATGATGCTGGTACGGGCGCGAGCAATGACCGTATGCTTAAGCTCCGCCTCGTAAATATTTGACACCGTAAAGCCGCCGTCAACGGAGCAGCCGGACGCCGACATAAACGCCAGCTCAATATTGAGGTTGTCAACGAAATTGACCGAGATCGGGCCGGAGACCGAGAGCGTGTTGCGGTTAAGCGTGCCGCCGGGCATCATCACGGTGATGTTGTGGCGGTTAACGAGCTCCTGCGCGACGTTCGCCCCGTTTGTGATGATCGTCATCGTCTCGTCAGGAACGATCCGGGCCAGAGCCATGACCGTAGAACCCGCATCGAAATATATTGACCGCCCCTTTTCGACGAAACTCAGCGCCTTGCGGGCGATAACGTCCTTCGCATCGCGGTTGCTGCCGGCGCGGAGCATATACTCGTTCTCTTCGCCGCTCAGCCCGCCCGGACGCGACTCGCCCAGACGCCTGATGCTGACCGCACCTCCGCGCGTGCGAATGATGTGACCGTCCTGCTCGAGTTGGATAAGGTCGCGGCGCACCGTCATCTCCGAAACGTCTGAAAAAAGACCGCAGAGTTCGGCTAAAGAAACCTCTCCCTTGCTGTCGATCACAGATAATATTTCGCTGCGTCTTTCGTCTGACATTTTTTGCTGCCTTTCAAACCGGGCACCGGACAGCGAGCGGGGAACAAGCCCCTTGCGTCATCCGATGCCCAGATAAGATAAACTAAATTAAACTAACTTAAACTAATCTAAACTAAGCTAAACTGACCGCGATCAAACACCCTTCTTAGCGATGCGCATAAGCTCGTTGGTGGTGTAGTTTACGTTCGGCGTAGTGGTGTGGACCTTGAGAGGAATGATCTTCTGATCGATAGCGTCAAGGATCCAGGACGTCTGCGGGAAGAAGTCTGCGTCAAACTCGTAAGCGGGAGTGATCCAGTTCTTTGCACCTACGATTACCGGATGAGCATCGAGATAATCGAACGCCATCTCGGTGATGTTGGCCGCAAGGTCGTTGAGGAAGGAGCCTCTCGTGCAGGCATCGGAAGCAAGCACGATCTTGCCCGTCTTCTTTACGGACTCGATGA
>JAGCTF010000083.1 GCA_017963755.1 Clostridia bacterium
ATTTTCCTGCCCGTGACAACGCCGTTTTCCGACGTTTTTTCGACGTAGTCAGAAGAAAAAAGCTAGCTATTTTGTTTTTTGAACGGATGAGCCGAAAAGCCCCGGAAAAGCCCCAAATACGGGCAATAATCCGGCAATTCCGTCCCGACCCGCCGTTGCGGGACGGTGTTTTGACGTCGGCACGACCCCGTGCCTTTAACCCGCTTAAAAATCGGTCGGTCTGCAAAACCCGTCAAAACCGGCATGTTCAGTGCTTCTTTCCGCCTTTTTTATTCTTGTTCTTCTTGCCGTGCTTTTTCCTGTTCCCGCCGCAGTTTTGCACCGGCTTTTTATTGTTTTCGGCTGCCGGTTGACAGCGGTTGACAGGTTGACAGTTGTTTTCACACCGAGAATCTGCTGTCACCGTATCATCCGAACTGTCACCGGAAACAGTTTCGGATGTATCCGTTGAGATATTGTCCTCGCATATCTCCGGTGCAGACCTGTCGATCTTTTTGTTCGGATCGAACGGAGGAATAGTGATTCCCTGAGCAGCACACTTTTTCACGAGAGCGTCTGACACATTTTTCAGAAACTCATCAAGTTCTTTTTCAGCATCCGGATCATGTGTGAACTCATCTTCCTGATCGTAGTCATCATCCGAAGTCGAAGAGTCATTTTCTTCGGAAACGATCTCACAGTGATCAGCGTTGTCAACGGTGACAGGTTGACAGCTGTTTTCACAGTGAGAATCAACTGTCACCGGAGCATCAGAACTGTCACCGGAACCGTTTTCGGAAGTATCGGAAACACTGTTTTCGAAACAACTGTCAGTGACTTCATTACTGTTTTTAGCAATTGTTTCGTCAATCTCAGCGTCAGCGATGACAGCTGTAGAAGAATCATTCTCTGTATCTGTTTCAGCCGTCATCCTGTCACCGCTGTCATCGCATAGTTTTTCAAACTCTTCTGGAGAAAAAACTTCAATGAAAAACGAACCGTCATCGTACAGATGAACGTACTTCGGACTGCGGAAGTTTTCGTTCCGATTGAAAACAAGTTTCCGTCCTTTCTTCTTTCGTTCCAAATCAAATTTAAGTCCGAGCAGTTCCAGGTCTTCGTGTTCCGCGATCAGTTTTTTTGTTATCATATTAGCGTGAACGTTTACCGAAAAGCGCTCTTTTAAATCGTTTGCCAGATCAGTTGCAGAGATTATGAGCGGCTCTTTGTTTTCGTTGACAAGGCAGAAGTATAAAAACACAGCCTGGACTTCAACGCTGATCGTTTTCTCGGTAATCGTTTTGTCTTCCGCGGAGATCCACACACCGTTTTCACCCTGCGTGATCTTCATATCAAAGTTTTGCATATCACGGCTGACGACGTGCAGCGTAGAAACCCTATCACCTTTTTTCTTCGGCTTTTCAATAACGATGACGTTGTCCGAACCGCCTGCGATACCCATTGATCCGGAGATAAGTCGTAGTGGGTCTGCTTCATCACCTTTTTTGTTATGGTGAAGAATCAGCATCGCTATCTCGTACTTCATTGTCAGCTTATGAAGTTTGATCATATCGTCGTAGTCGCTTTTATACATATTCGGATTTTGTTTTTCCGGACGTATATAATTCAGTGTATCGACAACGATAAGCTTTGTATCGGGATGCTTTTGAAGATAGTCTTCGAGGGTTTCGACGAACCCGTCACCGAGATGAACAGCTTCATTTGAAAACGTCAGCCCGGAAAATGCGTCATCTGATATATCAAACAACCGCTGCTGCAGACGTTTTTCATCGTCTTCGAAACTGAAATACAGTACGTCGCATTTCTTCGTTGGAAAGCAAAGAAACGGTACGCCTTTTGCGACCGATACCGAAAGTCCGAGAGCGAAAAAAGATTTGCCGGATTTCGGATCGCCGGAGAGCAATGTGAGACCTTCCGGAAGCAAACCTTCGACAAAGAATTTACGCTTCTGAAGCTGTTTTTCAAAGAGCTCTTCACTGTCGATGGTATGAAAACGCTTAATGCCCATCGCTTCTTCAAGCAGTATCTTTTGCTGTTCCCGCTGCCACTGTGTGTCCTTATCATCGCCGATACAGTTGTCCAGCACTTCATAAATCTCAGGCGAACGCTCTCCCTGAAACGAACGCGAGCTCGTCAAATTATTTGTTTCTGTCATCTTTTGTTACCTCCTGTGGTTGTATTTCCCTTACGGGATTTCCGCCGATGACAACAGGGCGGTATGTAAGTATCCGTCACAAACAAAAGAGCCGGAGCCGCTACAACAAACACTGCTTCCGCTGAAGGAAGAATTACTATGTTTGTTATGTGCTGCTCCGACCCTTGATTCCCGAATTCACCGCCGGGAGGATGGATATGGTTTTATGATATGACTGTACCGATGATAGGCACGTTTACAGTTCCGTAACGGGAACTGTGAAATGTTTTGATGGTCACCGCAAGTTCAGCATGACATTTCGGGTTCGGACAGATGATCACGTAATCATATTTCGCGCCGTTCTGCATAGCTATCCGGTAGTCCGTAAGCTCACAGCTGTGATAAGCCTGAAGATCCGAACAATCGATAGCGCGCTTTGAGCAGACGGGGCATACCCGTTTCGGCATGCTTCTGCGGCCGTCGTCATAACGATTGGTTGTGTTTTTCAATTATGTTCTCAGGCTCCTCTAACTTATTTGTTTGATGACGCGCAAAGCGAGTCCCTGCATTTCAAGGCGCTTTGGATATATGTCCTTGTACTTTTTGTTTTCGGGATGCAGACGAGGTATTCCGTCTTCTATAAACAGACGCTTGAGCGTATTGCCGTCCTCCGTAAGAGCGACAATGACTTTTCCGTTATACTCCGACGGAGAGCCGTATTCACGCTTCACGAGCACAAGATCGCCGTCGTCAACACCGATACCGGTCATAGAATCGCCTTTGGCACGGAGAAGGAAACAGTCGCCGGAGATCCATTCTTCAGGCAGTGCGAGATACTCCGGATTCTCCTGTTCTTCCTCTTCAGGCGTACCGCAGATAACGGAACCGTAGATAGGCACCTTTACAGATCCGTATTTCTTATAACAGTTGGAATTGCCTGTAAGCTGAAGAGTACCTTTACCGTTGTACTCGATATACCCGCGGTCTTTCAAGATCATTATGTATCTGAACGCGGCTGATTTAACCATACCCGTCTCATTCATTATTTCCATGAGAGAAGGAACTTCGCCGTTGTTTGCGCGGGCATACTCTCTTATGTATTCAAGCGTGGACTGGACCCACTCCTCGTTGATCGGTCTCATAAGAACACTCCCCCGTCTCCGTTATTAGCACCACGTGTTCTATTATACCAGATAATTTGGCTCATGTCAATAGTTTTTGTTATTTTTCTTTCCAGCGGATTTTGCTTTTTTCTCTCAATCGTCCGACGACAATCACTTTTACCCTTGACATTTCTCATGAGAAATATTATAATTAATATAAACATTTTATCATTTTTTTGAATACGAGGTATCGTCATGTCAATAACACGTCGTTTTTCCTTCGGTATAAAGTCTCTATCCGTCATCCTCTCTGTGCTGACGGCTGTTTTGTCACTGCCTCTGTATGTCTTTTCCGCCGAATTCAGAAATACCGTGGATGAGCTCAAAGCTGAATCTCTGCCGGATAATATAGATTCCCTTGACGCAGCCGCCTCAGGATATACATCACGTGTCCCTTCACTCGAAGAGGACCTTTTTTCTTATGTATTCTCAAAATCCGACGGCACGTACGAATGCCTCACATACGACTATCCCGTCAAATACTACGATTCCGAAGGAACTCTGAAGGACAAGACGAATCTCTTTAAAGATTTCGTCGCTTCATCCGGGACCTGCTATGTTTCCGCGGATAACGATATCGTCACATCCGTTCCATCGGTCCTTTCAGACGGTATCTCGCTCGGATACGGTACAACAGACGTTCGTATGGTTTACGCCGGAGCATCTTACGGATCCGCCCTTCCCGGGAATATCTCCGCAGATACCGGGAACAGCTTATCCGTTCCGGTATCCATGTCTCGGGATATGAGACGCGCGTCATACGCGCTCTCGCGGAATACCTCTCTTGAGTACACTCTCACCTTTAACGGCTTCAAGGAGGAGATAGTTGTCGACGAATATGACGGTATAACAGACTATAGCTTCCTCCTGTACACAAACGGCCTCTCACTTGTCGAAGAGGACGGGGACTTCCGCCTTGTCGATTCGGACGGGACAGTCAGAGCGCAGATAGGAAGAATAATCGTCTTTACAGCAGACGAGAAAAACAACGCCTTCGGAGACATGTACGCAGAGACTGTCGAGGACAACAATGTCTACCGTCTCACCATCCATATTGAAGAAGATTATCTCTCGTCTCCGGATACCGCATACCCGATACGAATCGATCCTTCAGTCGAATTGTTTTATACTACGATCAATGATCACGCAATCGAAGACATAACCATTTGCGACGGCAACACTTATGCCGGCAGCGCAACCTACCTCTTCGTCGGAAAAAGCAACGGAAAGAAATACCGCACGCTCGTAAAATTTCCGAATCTTGCATCATCGATCCTTGGAAAGAATATAGTCTCGGCTTCATATGAGATCAGGGATATAGCATGCGAATCGGCATCGCTTCAGATAGAGTGCAGAAGATATACAAGCAATAACTGGAGAGAGGACACCGGAATATCATGGAATCAGGCGGTATCCTCTTGCAACGGTGAACTGCTTGACACACAGTACGTCTTTTACGGCAACGGGAACGTATACGGCGCCGCACACAGATATTCCTTCGATATAACCTCACTCGCTCAGAAGTGGGCGTCGGGTGAATACTCTACTGAGGAAGGGATTGTTCTCAAAGCGGTATATTCTGTCGAAAACGGAACCGGAAATAACATAAAGACATTTGCATCGTTCAACCGAGGGGCGTATACGCCTTCCTTCAGATACTCATGGACCGAAGCCTCAGGCCTCAATTCGGTATGGGAATTCAGAACGAGACAGACCGGGAGCGGCATCACGGCATATGAGAATATCCTCTTCGGCAC
>JAGCTF010000084.1 GCA_017963755.1 Clostridia bacterium
CGCTCCTTTCATTCTAAGTAAACCGCCCCGGCAATACGGCGCTTGAAACGTTGATTCATCGGCACTTCTATAATGCTCACAACCGCACAGCTCCCATCAAGCAGGAACACGTCATCAAGAAACTCTGTTTCCGGATCTTCAAAAATCGGCAAAGGATCGTCTTCGCCAAGCGAGGAAAAACACCCGGAGTAATATGTATAGTGCTCGTCGTCTGGACGGTCATTATCATTAACGAGGTCAAGCACGAACGCTTTTGCATCCTCGTATTTACAGAAGACGCCAAGCAAATCCGTCTTAACATCAATGCCATATTCAATTGTATTATTGCCTGCATCGGCAAGCACAATGTATGCGTTCATTGCCACCCCCACAAAATGTTGCTTTTAATTACCGTTGTACGGATACGGGCCAGGCATCCATGCAACAACTCCTTCGATTGCATCTTCTTTCCAATCATGGTAAGATGAACGAATCCAAACGCTTCCAAAGAAATCCTTTTCGAAATAGAAATCCTTTTCGAAATAGTACGCAGCAGAAACCCATCTTGTGCCGTCAACTTCAATGGTTACAAGAACCGGTCTGTTATAGTTCGGATCTGGCAACCTGTCATTGACTGAAATCCACGTCCATTTATTCATAGAATTTTCCTTTCATTCCACGTTAGACTCAAGCTCTACATATTCCCAGAGCATATCGATCTCTTCGCTAAGCATAACGATTTCATTTTCCATCTCAGCAATACTTCTGAACCGCTCGTTGACCATATCAGAAATCAGCTTGAGCGTGAAAAGAACCTCGCCATATCCGATCTCAACGTCTTCTGGCATATACATGCCGGGGCCCCTATAGTTCACTTCAAAATCCCCGGACTCGCCGAGGATCTTTTCGAGGGCGTCCATATAATCGTCTTCATCTTCTATGAAAACGACGTAGCAATCACACTCCGATGAAACCGGAGTTTTATGTTCGTCATAAAAAGTCATACACTTCTCACGTCCTTCCGTTCAAGATAATTTCCCCTTTAAAGCCGGCGGTTCAAGACACGATGTTTGAAAATAATGGCTTCAATATAAGATTGCTGTTTGTGTCTTCCGCCGTTAAGCTGCGCGCCATTTCTTCCCATCCTCTAAGTTTGCTGCAAGCGCACAAATTTCAAGACGCCGTTAATTCCGTAGCAGTTAACAGTTCAAATCGCTGTTAGCGTCTTATAAAATCAGGCAACATCAATGCGCGCTTCATCTTTACCACTGATGTAAATGATTGCTGTATGCGCGTTTTGTTGTCGAAAACTAGGCACTGTTTTTTGTCCCGTCGAGGGACCCGCCTATAAAAAGACTTGCTGTATGTGCCTAATATGTTAAGCCCGTAGGCTTAATTCCGTATCACGACTGCATCGTAGCGATCGCTCATAAGCGTGGAAAGCATTACCTGAATAGGATCAAGAACCTCTCGGACGTTTCCGTTTTCTTCCTGAACATATTCGGTTCCTCTTGCCACTGCCTCGAAAAGCGAAGGAGAATAACCGCTGACCATGCAGCAGTCAACCCCTCTGTATGTGGACTGGAACATTCCGCATTCAGACTGGCGGACATTCCAATACACAATGCTCGGGAGCCGGTATCCGTTGGATTCAAAATCCGCACGGATTCCGTCCATAAGAGCGCCGCCTTCACCGAACCGTGTCGCATGGTCAAACTGCATGTCACTTATGATGTAAACCTTCGACGGCATGTCTTCCTGACTGCAGCCGGAATTTATCGCCGTCTTTAGGATTTCCCTGAATACAAGCTCAATGTTCGTATTCATATCCCAGTGTGCCATTGACATATTTCTGATCTTTTCATAGATCGTTTCGCCGACAACGGACTGAATCTCCGGGTGAGAAGAGAACGTGATGAATTTTCCGTGGAACGGGCCGTTGCACTTATCTGCATTGTAAAGACCAAGCGAAATTGCCACTTCCATCGGAGTCCCGCTCATGGATCCGGATACATCAACGACGCATATGCCTCTCTCGCTGACACCATCGAGATAGTTCGGCAGAGATTCCCACTGAACATTTGCAATGGCCTTGTCTACATCGCTCGCCCTGTAAACGCTCATCATTCGGTGCACGATATCCACAGGGAAAAGCGCACCTGCATTTATCTTTACATTTCCGGCTGCTACGTCTTTGATGTACTTCGCATACCCGGGTTCATCGTGCCTCATGAATGCGTTAGCATAAATCATGTGCGCACGAGACGGAACTTTCTCATACTCGATTTCCGGAAATCTGTTTGCAGACATTTTCTGCTCGACTACACCGATATGTGTACGAAGCTTTGTTAGCGTTTTCCGGTATGCCCTCGGAGAAAGGCCGAGTTCTTTTGCCATTCTCTTCGCAAGCGCTCTCGTTTCCTTGCTCGATGCGTTTTCGGACGGCATCCATTTCGCAAGAAGGCTGCACTCGCTCCCCTTCCCATTCATTGCGAAATCCATATCGCTGGCGATCTTGTCATTGATATACTTGAAAACCTGATCGTTTGCTTTTGTATCGATAAGACAGAACAGGTCATCTCCTCTTCCGTAGTTGAGGAAGTTGTCGAGGTTGTCTACGATATCCTGCGTGTGGTTCTCGGCAAGCCATCTGGCTAAAACCCTGAACGTTTTGCGCTCGCCCTGACCGCCTCGGATGTCTCTGATGTAGAACAGGAGTCGCATCGCGAGTTCTCTGTTCGCGGCATATGCCTTTGAGAAAACCCGGATAATATACTCATCCTCGCTGTACCGCATCGCTCCGAGAGACCCGAACGCATCGAGCACCGGATCGAGCGTAGACCTTAAAGCTACGGCTCCGTTTTCTGTTTCCGTGAAGTTTAACTGCTCTTCC
>JAGCTF010000085.1 GCA_017963755.1 Clostridia bacterium
CGTCCATCAGCTCTTTTGTCACCCTGTAGGGAAGGAGGTCGTTTATTCGCTCCGCCCAGATGTCGTCAGGTTCTCCCATCGAGACCCACACGTCCGTATAAATAACGTCAGCGCCCTTTACCGCTTTGGAAGGATCGGTAAGGAACGAAATGCTTCCGCCGGAAGAGCTGCAAAGAGATTTGCATTTCTCGACCAGTTCTTTCGACGGAAAATATTTTTCAGGGGCACACGCCACGAAATCCATACCTGCTTTAGCACAGCCCACCATCAGGGAATTACCCATATTGTAACGCGCGTCGCCCATATATACGAGTTTTTTACCTTTCAGAGTCCCGAAATGCTCACGTATCGTCAGAAAATCCGCAAGTATCTGCGTGGGATGGAATTCATTCGTAAGTCCGTTCCAGACGGGGACGCCGGAATACTGCGCCAGTTCTTCAACGATGGACTGCCCGAATCCGCGGTATTCTATGCCGTCAAACATTCTTCCGAGCACGCGCGCCGTATCGGCAATGCTTTCTTTCTTACCGATCTGCGAGCTCTTCGGGTCAAGGTATACAGGATGCATTCCCAGATCCGCGGCGGCAACTTCAAACGCGCACCTCGTCCTCGTGCTTGTTTTTTCGAAGATGAGGGCTATATTTTTTCCTTCGTGGATCCGGTGGGGGATACGCGCTTTCTTGAGCTTTTTCAACACTGCGGAAAGGTCAAGCAGCGTACCGATCTCCTCTGCGCTGAAGTCGAGCAGTTTCAAAAAACATTTGCCCCTGAGTCCAGATGC
Source organism: Clostridia bacterium (assembly GCA_017963755.1). Lineage (GTDB taxonomy): Bacteria > Bacillota > Clostridia > UBA1212 > UBA1255 > UBA1255. The sequence goes on from JAGCTF010000085.1 coordinate 782, forward strand.
CCGGTCAAGCACTTCGTATAGTTCCGCCAGCTGAGCGATCGCGCAGCCCTTAGATCCGTTCGTATATTTTTCCGACATGAAGCAGTCCTCCTGATAATAACAAAAGTGTTTTGACTTTTCCATATATGATACGGCAGTCAAAGCACTTTTGCAAGAAATGATTCTTATAATGTTATTCTATGCCGTTGGCCTGGGCGACCTGCGCCTGAACTTTTATAGGCAGACCGTACAGATTGATGAAGCCCGCCGCATCCGCCTGATTGTAAACGTTGTCCGCGCCGAAAGTAGCGAGTTCTTCGGAATAGAGCGCGTTCGGAGACCAGACGCCCGCTTTGATAATATTGCCCTTGTAGAGCTTGAGTTTGACGGTGCCCGTAACTTTCTGCTGAGTGGAAGTGACGAATGCCGAGAGCGCCTCGCGAAGGGGAGTGAACCATTGACCGTTGTACACGAGTTCCGCGAATGTGATGGAAAGCTCCTGTTTTTTATGCATCGTCATTTTATCGAGCGTAAGCGTCTCTAAGTAATTATGTGCGGCATAAAGGATCGCGCCGCCGGGAGTTTCATAAACGCCCCTGCACTTCATTCCTACGAGCCTGTTCTCGATAATATCGAGGAGCCCGATGCCGTTCTTTCCGCCGATCTCGTTCAGCTTCAGCACGATCTCTTTCGCGGTCATTTTTTCTCCGCACAGCGCGATAGGTACGCCTTTTTCAAAATCGAGCGTGATGTACGTCGGTTCATCCGGAGCGGCCATAGGGGAGACGCTCATTTCGAGGAATCCGGGTTTATCATACTGAGGTTCATTTCCCGCGTCTTCGAGGTCAAGTCCTTCGTGCGAAAGGTGCCACAGGTTCTTATCCTTCGAATAGTTTGTCTCGCGGTTGATCTTCAGCGGGATATTATGCGCTTCGGCGTAGTCGATCTCCTCTTCGCGGGATTTAATGGACCATTCACGCCAGGGGGCAATGACTTTCATGTCCGGTGCGAACGCTTTAATGGCGAGTTCGAAACGTACCTGATCGTTTCCTTTACCGGTGCAGCCGTGGGCAATAGCCTGAGCGCCTTCTTTTTTTGCGATCTCTACGATCCTTTTGGCGATGAGAGGTCTTGCGAATGACGTTCCGAGCATGTACCCTTCGTACAGCGCTCCCGCCTGTACAGTAGGGATAATGTAGTCGTTTACGAATTCTTCAGTCAGATCTTCGATATAGATCTTGGAGGCGCCTGTTTTCAGCGCTTTCTCTTCGAGCCCTTCAAGCTCGTCCGCCTGACCTACGTTACCCGATACGGCGATAACTTCGCAGTTATTGTAGTTCTCCTTGAGCCACGGGATAATGATCGAGGTGTCAAGCCCGCCGGAGTATGCCAGTACTACTTTTTTGATGTCTTTCTTTTCCATTCTTCTCATCCTGCCGTTTTCGTATGTTTTATGCCCGGATTATTTATCTCTCTCCGGAGCATGTCCCAATGATACACCCGCGTTTCTGCTTTGTCAATACCCTAAACGAAAAAATATTCATTTTTTTTGAAAATTTTTTGAATATTTCCATTTGCCAATGAATAAACCGTGAAAATATCCAAGCGATACTGGCCGCCCGGAAGCACGCCCACGTTTACTTGACAGTCTCCAGATAATATGTTATGTTTGCAATCGTAAATTTAGACAAAGTAAGGCATATATTTAGAGCAGTATTTCAGGGGGCAAGAGCTATGAACAGGTTAGAATCATTAGGCTTCATCAAATGGCGGGTCATTGCGGTTTTATTGATCATCACCCTCACTATTCAGCTGATCCCTTCCAGATTTGCAGATCTTATACGGTCAAAAGTATGCGCTTCCGAAGAATCGGTATTTTGTGGCAACGAATATCCTGATCTTATTCCCGAGGTTAGTATTGAAGAAGATAATACTGATATTTCTAAAGATAAAAAAGGACTTTCAGTAAACGGTGAACTCACAGATCTGAGGAGCAGACACAGTAAGACATACAGATTATCTGACGGCTCGTTTTACAGCACTCAATTCAGCTATCCAATACATATCATCGAAGATGATCGCTGGATAGATGTGGATAATACGCTTATTTCGGATCCGGACTGCGGCAGGGTCAAAAATACAAAAGGAGTATTCAATGTCAGTTTTCCTCAAATCATTACTCGGGATAAGGAGCAGACCGAAGAAAACAGTATAAGCGTTTCTGGTGAGCAGGGCGGCATTTCGTATACTCTTTCTTTACCGGGGCTTACAAATGGACCTTCGTACGAATCATTCGCTGATATTATTCCGGAAACGAAGGATGAAAATACTCAAGATCTTTCAGTACTTCAGCAATTAGAATTGCTTCCAGCTCTTGAATCCGGTTTGAAATACAGCAACATCACAGATGGAATCAGCCTTGAGTACACTGTAACACCAGGCGGCATTAAAGAAAACATAATGCTCGAATCTGCGCCTTCAGTAGAATTGCTTGATCAGGGATTTCTTTATAGTTTTGATACAAAAGACCTGATTCCGGAGCTCGAAGAAAATCGAATCATATTTTTGAATGAGGATGGATATCCTGTCTGTATTTTTTCTGCTCCACTTATGTATGACAGTGCCGGAGCAGTTTCGGATAATCTGACTCTCTCTCTTGAAGAAAAAGACGACGGCCTTTTTGAAGTCCGTCTTCTTGCCGATACAGACTGGATCATGGACAGCAAGCGTGTGTTCCCAATCGTGATCGATCCGGAGGTAACTGTTGAAGATTCCGAAGTAATCGATTCGGCAGCTACTTTTGATTCGTCGGATAACAGTGTGGCTGCCGGTGTAGCTGTGGCCGGAGCAAATAAACATGCTGCAGTGAGGCTTAACTGGCCTGAACTGCCGCCGTTTGCTCTGCCTGTAGAAGCAAACTTTAGAGTGAATCACGGCGCAGTTAATTACAGCGACTGTTATTTGTCCGCGACTGCAGTGAATGAAAACTGGACTGTTTCCGGTCTTGCAAACGGTCTTCCGGCGCATGAACAATTTCCGTTTCAGCACTTTCATCATATGTTTTACGCTTCTTCATATTTTACACTCGACGTGACTGGGGAAGCAAAAAAGAACTACATTTATGCTCAGAACTATGGTTTTTTAATCGAAAGCTCAGGCCTGACATCACCTGCAACTCTGTTTTATGCATCAAATATTGAGGCTACTGTTCTGACACTAAGATATCTCAATTACCAGGGTCTTGAGGAACAATGGAACACACATGCCGCTTCTGTTTCGGATATGTCCGGAACAATATACGTTAAAGATGCTTTCGGCGATTTTGTATATGTTCATGACGATCTGACTACTCCGGGAGACGTTCTTCCGCTCAGTGTTAGTCATATATTTAATTTTACTGATGGAAAAGATGAGTTCGGCTATGGCTACGGATTCAGGCTAAGCCTCTGCAGGACGCTTGAATTTAATCCGGATATCGACGGGTACATCTATACTGACGAAGACGGGACAAAGCATTATTTCCTTTATTCTTCGCAAAATGAATATTTGCTGGAAGAAGACCATTCCGTTAAAATAAAAACAGACTCAGGGATTCCGTATATAGTCTGGCCGGATTCAAGCAGACTGACGTTCGGCGATTCACAAAATAATATTTTGTACGCCTCATCGTATACCGATTACCGGGATATACAGCAGACCTTTCAATACACGTTATTGTCCGGCAGGAAACTTATGACGAAAGCCATTGACGGCGCCGGTAATTATCTGCAGTTTACATATAATTCCTCCGGTATGCTCACCGGGATAAATGTAAACGGGAGCACAACCAGAAAGTTAACTTTTACATATGACAGCGGTAAACTGAGCCGCATTACTTATCCGGACTCATCGTACACAGAATTCTACAGTACGTCGCGAACGGTAAACGGAAAAGCGTATTATTATCCAAAAAGAATAGTTGATCCGTCCGGTGTTATGATGCGAGTCGCCGTCAGCAGCGGCACACTGAGAGTCAGCAAAATTTATAAAAAAGCGGCAGGAAGCGGAGACAGTACGGTCGTTGACGCGGATTATGCATTATTTACATATGAACCGTCACGGACAACCGTAAAATACGGATTTGGCAGTCATGAAACAGGCTCGGAAATAATCAGCTTCGATTATTACGGCAGAGCGGTCAATGCGTTGGATGATAAAGGCAATTCTGTTATTCTTAATTATGACGATACTAATAACGTATTTAATAATATAAACAAAGTCCATTCAGAATTGACCGCCGGTCCGAATTATCTTAAAAACTCATCGTTTGAATACGCGAGTCTGTTAAACTGGAGTTTATACAGTGGATCGTCCTCCGCAGTAAAATCCGCAGAATACATTTTCCCGGGATTATGCTTCGGATCGAACGTTATGAAATTGACTTCAAACCAGAGTTCAGGCTATACCGGATACGTCCAGAGCTTATCTTTGAGTTCGGGAACATATACTGCAAGTGTTTATTGCAATGCTTCTTCAGGCACCGGTTCCGGAGGTGCGGTTATTGCGTTCATATACAACGATGCAAGTGGAATTACGCAAACTGTAAGCAGTATTCCTGAAAAAGGAAACGGCAGGATGCAGGTGACTTTTACTGTGCCTGCCGGAACGTCATCGCAAAAGCTGCTTTTGGGGACGTACAATTACACAGGAACCGTTTACTTTGATGCAGCGCAGGTAGAAACAGGCGGAAGAGCTTCGTATTACAATGCTGTTGAAAACGGAGGAGCGCTGTATTCCGTAAGCGGCAATTGGAGCGGAGATATCTCCATAACCACAACTGCGGGGCGAAGCGGATACGTCCTTTACCTGAGCGGGTCAACTGCTGTTAACCGTTCAGGGGAGCAGCGTATTTATATTTCCAAGACAGATAGCGCGAAACAGTATATACGGCTGTCCGGATGGTACAAAGCGCCTAACTACTATAATGTCAGAAACGCTAATATTCAGGTCTCGTTTTACAATTCCTCCGGAAGTATTATAAGCGGCAAAACTAAAACAGTTTATCCGGACAATAATCTGACAGACTGGCAGTATCTTTCAGAATCGTTTTCTGTCAATTTCCCATATTCATATGTAAAAATTACGCTTAATAATTATGGGCCGGGATATGTTTATTTCGATGACGTGTCATTAATCGCCGAAACGTCATACGAAGATTTTGATATTGACGCCGAATATACATATAACCAGTTCGGATGGGTCGAAACAGAGACTGCCGCCGACAGATCGGTGACAGATCATACATATTATACCGACTCTGCATCTTCGCTTTTCGGCCGGATAAGAGAAGAACTTACTGCAGATAAATACGGAAATGAAACTTTTACGGAATATATATACTCGTCATATTATAACGAAGTAACGGATCTGCAATACGTTACATCTGTATATACTCCTTCTGACGATGATCTTGAACCGGTTACGACGGTCACGGAGTATCAGTACGGGAATGAAAATACTGATTCGGCGAAATACTGTGGTCATCCGACGCTGATTTTTACCAAAGTCAGAGAAGGAAACGGCAATTACAGCGTCACGGAGTACAGTACAAAGAATTACAGATCGGATATGCTGCTTTCCTCAGAAACAGATCTTTTCGGAACGGTGACGTCGTATTCCTACAATTCCTACGGCGAACTTACGTCAGTTACACAGAATGGCAGTCCCACGACGTATACGTATGATTCTATGGGACGCGTTACGGGAACATCGGGTAAGGCGAGAGTCGGGACAACGAATAATTCTACGGTAAGTGTTTCATTTGCATACAATGCCGGCAGACTCGGCACGATTACACGGTCTAACAGCTATTACGGTTTAAATTATGACTCCCTTGGGCGTTCGCTGTCCGTGACAGTAAACCGCACGTCGGGCGGCAATACTTCATCAACAGCTATCGCAAATTACACGTACAGTTCTTCAAACGGGCTCGTTTCCAGGCTGACGTACGGAAACGGGAAATACAAAGATTATACATATAACGCGGCCGGTCAGGTAACCGCGATCGATTATTCCGGCACTTCCGGTACTGACTATACAAACACATATTCCAATGCCGGCGATGCAATAACAAGGTATAACTCTTTGGAAAATATAACAAAGAGTTATTCATATGACAGCTCAGGCCGCCCTGTTTACACCGCCTTTTCTAACGGGAAAAGTCTTAAATACACTTATTTAGATAAAAACGATGAATCGTCCGTCACTTTCCGCGGACTCGCCGCGCAGCCGGATAAATTCAATTACAGGACGTATCCGGCTCAAAGATATACACAAACCGGCTTCAGCGGAAATGTGACCACAGAGGCATACAGGTATTTTGATGAGTTCGGAAGACTTTCGTATACAAAAGCAGGTAATAGTGCTATATTGAAAACAGATCTTACATATTTGACGGCAGGAACTTATCTTGATCAGTCGACATTTAACTATTACAGCAAACTGACAGGCAGAGTCGGTTCTGTGAGTTTTACAAAAAAAGCCTCAAATTCAAACAGTTATGTTTCCGTTTCCGGGCTGCCTACGCTGACTTATACTTATGATGCCAAAGGAAACATCGAAACGATATCCGAGGGCGGAGTACTGAAGGTCAAGTATTATTACGACGCTCAGAATCAGCTCATACGCGAGGACAATAAGTATTTAAACAACGGCGATGGATACACAGTCGAGTATCGGTATAACGCAGACGGAAATATGACTGCCAAGCTTCCTTATGCCTACACAACGGGCAGCACATTCCCGTATGAGTATAGCAATTCCATCGCTCCTTTATATATTAGTTACTCCGCAAGCAATGGCTGGCGTGACCAGATGACAAGCTATAACGGAAATACTGTAACGTACGACGGAGCGGGCAATATATTGTCATACAACAACGGCGCGTCAATGACGCTTACATGGACTCAGGGGAACCGCCTTGCGTCTGTTAACAGAGCCGGTACAACAAGCTCATACCTATATGATGAAAACGGATACCGGACAAGAAAAACAGTTGGTTCAACGGTTTATACCTATATTTGGGACGGTGAGCGCCTGGTTTCTCAAGATACCGGTACCGCCGGAAGTGAAATTGTTTTTCTATATGATGACTCCGGCAATATGTTTGGTTTCAGAAGAGCCAATACAGTATATTACTACGCTAAAAATTTGCAGGGTGACGTAATCGCAATACTGAACAGTAGCATGAATGTGGTTGCGAAATATACCTACGACAGCTGGGGAAAGTTGATATCCATAGCAGACGGTAACGGCAACAATATAACCAATAGCACTTCGACCATAGGGTATATAAACCCGATAAGGTATCGCAGCTATTATTACGATAATGAGGCAGGATTGTACTACCTGAAGAGCAGATATTATGATCCGGAGATAAACAGGTTTATGAGTGCGGATTTGGTGATAGGTTCTAATTATTCAGTTATAGGATATAACATGTACATTTATTGTAGTAATAATCCTGTTAATTTTGTTGATCCCTCCGGGAATATTCCTATTGGCTTAATAATTGCAGCACTTTTTCTCTTCACTCCCGTTGGCGGCACAGCACTACAGATAATAGCATCTGCCGTTTCATATTTAGGAATGTTAGTTGTGTCAGTATTTGACAAAGAGGTTAGAGATGATTTAAAATCCATCAAATATAACCCTTTTAATGTCAAAGAAAACAAAGTGTTGTCTTCCCAAAAAGTGTCTTTCTACAAAGGCGTTCCTGTGTTTAGAACAAATGGAAAAAGATCTGGCACATTTGGCGGCATTTTTTTAAAGAGAGGTGAAACAGAAACTGAACTAAAGCACGAGAGGGGTCATAGCTGGCAGTTGATGATGATGGGTATTGTTACATATGCTATAACTGTAGCAATTCCTTCGGCTGGCGTTTTGGGTGGATATGATGGAAGACCCGACTTAGGAAGGGAGGCATATTATTATGCGCCTTGGGAGACTATGGCTGATATTTTAGGAGGGACGTCTCATGGACAATCAGATAAATATATCACGGATGCATGGATTTATTATATTACAGGACATTTGATTATCCCAGCTTTCTTTTGGTGGGGAGACGATCCAAAGTAATATTGACAAGGAGGCAGTTATGAAAAGAAAGTTTATTCCCCTTTTTAGTATAGTTATACTATGTTTTATTTTGGCATCCTGCTGTTTTGTAGCGTGGGACCCGGGTAAGTTTAGGATATCTGACGAACTAGTTTCGAATGATATTAAGGAAATTAATTACATAATTCTTAATACAAATGTTCCTGTGCTCAAATATCCGAGGGAAATAAATCAACCTGAAGCAGATATCGATCTCGAAAGTATAGAAGTAATAACTACACTTGATGGCGAAAGAATAACAACGTTTTTTACAGAATTATCAGAACTTTCATTTTGGGTGGCATATCCGTTTAACGTTAGAAAATATCCAGAAACTCCATTTGGGCAAGGCGCTCAGATAAAACTCACAGATGGCTCTTTTTATTTAATAACTTATTATAATGATATGAATAATACCAAAGGAGGATATACCGGCAGAATCGATTTATATGATAAAAACGGAGGGCATTTGAGATGTTGCTCAAATTTTAATTATGCTTACGACTTTGAAGCTTTAATGTTAAAATATTTTGATAATTATATAGCTATCCTTCCAGAATTGCCTACGGTGAAGTGAAAAGTTAAAATCTACTCTCGGATTCTGCAAAAAAGAAGACTTTACTCTTACACTTTTGCAAGAAAAATTTAGTTTTTCTTATCACTTTTAGCAGAATTTGCAGGCGTTGTAAAGGCATCGGCTTCGCCTCGTTTGAAACGGCCTTGACACCCCCTGCAAGGAAGATGCTATTATTCAGATTCACTCAGATCCATTCCCGGAAGAAGCCTTCTGAAAATATGCAGTCAATAAAGTTTGGCGCACCGGAATATTGAGATGCAGCACTGGATTCTTGATGTTCAATTGAAGGAAGATAGATAGAGATATTTCGAGAAAAGATAATGCAGTTAAAAACAACTCGATTATTAAAAGATTTGGCATGCACGTTAAGAATAACTGCAAATTCAAAGAGTACAGGCTTTCAAATTTTTCATGAATAATCTGTTCAAGATTGAGAATGTAACAGAAATCCTTGCTGCTCAAACCAATAATCCTTCTTCATGCCTTTGCGATAGCCCGTTTTGCTTGGCCGGTTTACATTGCTAAGATAATATGTTAAAATCGCAATCGTAAATTTAGACAAGGTAAGGCATATGATTTAACCACTTCAGTAATAGTCAGTGCTTTATCCTGGCTTGGTGGGTTAGTCATGAAACAAGCAAAAAGTAATGCATGAGTTCATTTAGGAGGAAAAGATGAAAAAAATGTATGCCGGAGGGTGGTTCGAGATAGTACTGATTTTTGGTCCTTTTTTCGGTATATTTCTCTATGTATTGCCAGGGGTTATTCTGTTCTGTAATTATGGGTTCAACGAAGCAGTATTGATTATCGCAATTTGTGTTTTTCTTATGTTTTGCGTTTTTGGTATTCTTATATGGCACGGCAGAATTCTGTTTCTTACGTGGATTACTTTCCTTGATGAGTATTTGATCATCAAAACACTTTTTCGGAAAGCAGTAATAATGCGTTATAATGAAATTGCTGGATGTGGGATAGGTTATTATTTTCATGGAAGAATGATCTCTGGTATTGGTATTATGCGATATTACTTTTTTTTATCGAACGGCGAATTTGACGATTCCCTTAGGAAAACAATAAACAGATGGAGGCCCAAAAAACAAAAGTACGTTAAAATCGCGTTTAGTCAGAAAAAATATGATTATATACTGACAAAATTGCCGAAAAATCTTTCAACAATTATTCGTTATGACCACGATCGATTCATTCCGAGGTAATTATTTTACGCAGATTATAAGCTTGGACCATGGAAGGAAAAGTAGACTGGTACGGAAAAGTATTAGTGGGTAATGCGCAGGTACGATATCCGTTGGCACACGCTTTTCACCAAGGTAAATCTACCGTCAGGTCCGTGTGAGAGTTCTCTCATACAGGTTCAAGTCCTGCTATCCGCACTATAGAATGGCCCCGAGATTTACTTCCCGGGGCTGTTTTCTTTAGTGGGTCCGGGCTTCAGCCCGCATCTTTAGCCAAAGGTTTGGCGCCTAGGCGGCAAGACGAAGGCGATGCTCGCTTTCTTTCACCGAAATATTGGCCGGTTTACATAGTGGCCGGAGCAATGCTTGAAAAATCGCGCTGTTTTTGGTATATTCTTTCCGCTCCCGTTAAAAAGAGCAGAAGCACACAGGAGCCCGGAGGTACGCGGCATGGAACACAGCAACAAAAAACACGCCATATTACTTATAATATTGACAGCGATAGCGGTGCTGACCGTTGTCCTCGTACTCGTTATAACGAATATCGGACGCGGCAGGAACAGAGCAGGAACCAAACTGCTGAACATTGCCGTCACTTTCGGAGACGATCCGTGCACGCAGAAAAATTTTTCGTGGTATACCGAGGACGATTCTCAAAATGCCGTGATCCAGTATTATCCCGCGTCTGAATCCGATAAGGTCGGGGCTAAATTTGATACATCAAGAGCGGTCACGGCCGAAGGCTTTACCGAAAGGCTCGATACCTATATTCCGAAAGCAGGGGAGGAGTATTCCGCCTCAGCGGCACTCGAACCGAAATCATACACGCGCCACGCGGTTTTTGTGACAGGGCTTGAACCGGGCATGCGATATATGTACCGGATCGGAGACGGTAAAAACTGGTCTGACACTGCCGAATTCACTACCGCGCCTGACAGCTCCGTTTCTGCCGGGAACGGCTTTTCGTTCCTTATTGTTTCAGATATGCAGGGATATATCTACAGTGATTATGAACTCTGGGGTAAAGTCTTCGGTAAAGCCATGGACAAGTGCGGTTCTCCTGCGTTTATGGTCAATCTCGGCGATTTTGTAGAACGCCAGGACAATGCGCTCGTCTGGAATTATTACTTCGGCCTTGCCGACGGCCTTGAAAACGTGACCACAGTTCCTGTCGCGGGTAATAAAGAGGATAAAATGTTCCTCAAGTATTTCCTGCTGGGCTCCCAGGACGGTATCACAGGCCTGAACGGCTACTATTCTTTCGATTATATGAACGTCCATTTCACCGTGCTCAATACGGGAGACGGTACGAAAGACCTTTCAAAATCGCAGGTAAAATGGCTGAAAAATGATCTTTCTTCGGATAAAGCTAAAAATGCCGCTTTCCGCGTCGTACTGGTCCACAAAGCTCCGTATTCCGACAGAAACCATGCGGATGATTCCGAGATCGTTAAGATACGCCAGCAGCTCCTGCCGTTGTTCGATGAATACGGTGCGGACGTGGTGCTTGAAGGGCACGATCACTATTACTTCCGCTCCGAACCGGTCGTGAGCGACGGAACTGTTAAAGCGGAATACGAAAGTTCGAGCGTCAGCGCAGGCGGAGAAAAGATCGACGTATTCAAGCTGCAAAAAAGCAGTACGGGCTCCTCAGGCGTATTCTATTTTATGCCGGGAGCGTCAGGAGTGAGACAGCACAGCAAGGAATTCAGAGACATGCCCGAGATACTGGCGGCGCGGTCAATAATTCTTAACGATCCTACTTTCTGCGTGTGCGACGTGACGGAAGATCATATCTACTTCCGTACGTACGAAGTTGACCGCTACAAGCTGACGGCAACTCCGGTAGAATGCTGGGGGATTCAGAAATAAAGTTTTATCGCGCAGATTTTTTGCAATTGCCTCCGTAATTTGATATAATACGATATCCGGAGGTTTATGCTGCGGAAATGAAGAAAAAATACGTAAGATCACTTAATGAAATATGGCATGAGAGGAAACGCACCGTAGGCTCGATGCTTGTGCTTTTTGCTGTCGTAATGGTTGCGATCATGGGCGTCCGCGCCGTGCTGAACTACGTAGATTTCGAAAATCTTAAAAAGATCTTCACTCCGACAGAAGAGCAGCATAAATATTCCACGCTTTATAACGCCTCGCGCTACTTTTTCCGCATATATTATCCTGAAGATAAATGGGAAGTGGAAGGAGAGACGCACGGTTTCTTTATGGATGAAAAAACCGGGCTGGTCGCTGAGATGTACCCGCTCGTATTCGCAGATCCTGTCACTCCCGCGCCAGACTCCGATCCGAAGGCAACTGCCGTCATTTCTACAGATAAAGTGCGCGATATGTCCCTGGTCATAAGCTATTACTATCGTGAATACACCGATGAGATGCTCGAAGAGGCGGAGAAGCAGGGAAATGATGATAATGACGTGAATTATGAAAATGACGTTGAAACGCCTGCGCAGGAAGCGACCGGAGGAACGTCAGAGCCTGCCGGTTCGACCCCTGTCCCGGTAAAGACCGACATAGTTCTGCTCGACCTTGCCGCGGAAAAAGTGCACGGAGACTATGAAGCTTCCGCCGGGCTTTTGTACGATATAAGCGAGCTGAAAACGTATAAGACAGACCGTTACGGATATACGCTTCGGTGGTTTACTTATACTTATAAAAATGCTTCGGAAGGAAACCCTGGCCGTAAAACAGATGTCTATATTATCGCGCGAAGCTCGAACTATATCGTGATAACCTATGAGGGCATTGACCGCGTAACTTTTCTCGAGACACCTGAAAGCTATACTAAATACAAAGCGGATTTTCTTGATGTACTGAACGAATTCCAGTTGTCAGTGTTTGACGACTGACGGTATTAATAAACTGATCTGAGGCGGGAGTATTGTTGAAAAACGGCTCTTTCATAAACGAAGTCAGCAGAGCGGGGCACGTAAATGCCTGCGCTTTCGCTTTGCGCAGGAAGACCGTTTCGCTGTTCTCTGTCATAATTGCCATGATGCTTGCGTCTGTTGTTTTAGGCGGATGTTCAAAGCCCGCTGAACAGGACAGCGGGCCTGTTTACGCGGGTGAAACGGTATATAAAGAAGGCGCTGCTATTCCTGATTGTCCGGAAGACAGTATTTCTTATAAGCTGCTCCGGTACGTAACGGTTCCTGAATACATTTATTTCGGAGGAGTCACGGGCGGAGCGCCGATATTTACGCGGGAGCTTAAGACCGTGATACTTCGCCTCAAAAACTGTTTCGCATCGGCGGTGGCGGAAGGCTACGATCTTTCGGAAGAAGAACTTGAAGAACTTGACGCAAATACTAAAAACGCCCTGTATCTTGAGTATCAGACGGACAGCGAGATCCGGAGCAGATACGAGCAGGAATTTGATACGTACGACGCGGAAAATTTCTGCAATACCGTATACGGGATCCCGTTTGAATGGTATATGCAGGTAAAGCGCGAACAGGCGGCCGCGGACAAATACGTTTCCGCACTTGAACCGGAAATTGCCCCCGGCGTATCCGAAGACCGCGTCTGGGAGTATTATCTTTCTCATAAGAGCGAATACGATTACGCAGAAGCGGAAATAATATTGACCGCGAGAGCTCCCGAAGATAAAGATGAAGCGATGAGGCAGGCGCAGGTCGCAGCCGAAGAGATAAACGCGGCTTCTGATAAAAAGGCAGCATTTGAGGATTCGGCTCTTCAGTTTCCTGAAACACTCGATTGGAGGGAAGAGTCAGGCAGCGCGGTGCTGATCATGAGCTTGGATTATACAGGGCTTTACGGAGAGATACAGAAAAGAGTTATTCAAGGGGAGGAAAACTGTTACGCGCTCGAGCATGAAAACTGCATTTACGTGATATTATGCAGTTTTGGAGCAGAATATACGAAAGAACAGTTGTCCGAAAACGGATTATCGGATACAATAAGGACAATGATCGCGCGTGCGGAGGCGGAAGAGGCCGCCTGCGGCTACGGCATCACCGACATTAAGGAGATCGCGCTCCCTCATACGGCATATAATCATTAAAGGCGACAGGACGAGTTCAATGGCAGGAAGAATTTCACAGGCACAGATAGAGGAGATCATAGACAGGAATAACATCGTTTCCGTCGTGGGAGAATACGTCCATCTTAAGCGCAGCGGCGCGAATTATATGGGACTGTGCCCCTTCCACAATGAAAAAACGCCGTCTTTTTCCGTCAATGAAAGCAAGCGGCTGTTTAAATGCTTTGGCTGCGGTAAAGGCGGAGGCGTCGTTCAATTTATCATGCTCGCGGAGAACCTCGATTACGTAGGGAGCCTCGAATTTCTTGCCCGCCGCGCCGGTATCGAGATCAAGTATGAAAACGGGAAGAGTGAAAACGACGACAAGCTCAAGCTGAAAAACGATATATTGTCCCTGAACGAAAAGGCGCAGGCTTTCTTTAAGGATGGTCTTGCGAGATCGAAAGAGGCACAGAACTACCTGGCACAGCGCGGACTTGATCAGGAAACTGTTAATAAATTCGGGCTCGGATTTGCGCCTGACGACTGGGAGCAGCTGACGAAAATATGCACGTACGGGCCGCTCGGAGTGAGCCCCGAGCTGATGGTGAGCGCCGGACTTGCGCTGAAGCGCGACAACGGAACGTGCTACGACCGCTTCAGGAACCGCGTTATGTTCCCGATATTTGACGAGACAGGCAGAATAATCGCCTTCGGCGGTAGAGTGATGGACAAATCTCTGCCTAAATATATGAACTCTCCTGAGACTGCGGCGTATAACAAAGGCAGCCATCTGTACGCGCTTAATTTTGCAAGAAAGTCAGGGTCAAAGCAGGTCATAATCGTTGAAGGATATATGGACGCGATCGCACTTCATCAGAAAGGTATCACTTCGGCGGTGGCTTCGCTCGGTACCGCTCTTACGATAGGGCAGGCGAGGCTGCTCAAGAGGTATTTTGAAGAGGTAATAATAGGTTACGACAGCGATTCGGCAGGCCAGACGGCGACTGTGCGCGGGATGGAGATACTGGCGGCGCAGGGGCTCAGGGTTCGGATACTGAAACTCGGAGTCGTTGACAGCGAAGTAAAGGATCCCGATGAGTTTTTGAGGAAGCATTCTGCCGAAGACTTTATGGTCTGCGTGGAAAAGGCAGAGACGCTCGTGAATTTCAAAATAGAAATTGCCGCCCGCCGTTTCCCGCCCGAAAAAGAATCTGAACTGCCTGACTTTATAAGGCAGACGGTGAAGATCATTGCCGCCGAACCGAGCGCTTCGGTAAGGGCTGTGAATATTGCCTCGGTATCTAAAAAGTACGGGATAGATGAAGTTTCGCTGAAAGAAGACGTTGAAGCGGCCGCTTCAGGAGACGCACCCTTAATAAATACGGAGCGTGTCCAGGGCGCGTATAAGCGTGTACAATACAGAAAAGGCGAAGAAAATGCGGCGCAGAGTCCGGAACTGTCGCCTGACGGAAAAAGGCTTGACAGGCTCGAAAAAAGAATGATCATTTACCTGGCAGACAATCCTTCGGATATTCCTGCGTACATCGATAAATGCCGCGAGGAATTCTGTTTCGAGGACAACAAAAATCTTGCCAATATTTTGCATTCGTGGTATATTAACGGGTACGCCGTAAAGAGGGAGACGCTTCTGGTCGATTGTTCTTCTAAGCTCTCCTCTGAACTTACGGATGAATTTGAGCAGGTAGGCAGTATGACGACAGCGGCGGAGCTCTTAAAGAATCTCAAAAAATTCCGTTTTAAGTATGAATACGGTCTGCTGACTGAAAATCTCCGCTCTGCGCGTACTCCCGAAGAAAAAAGTGCCGCTATGAAAAAACTGAACGAACTGATCCGGAGCAGCCGCACGTGACGGAGTACGGGTTAAAGCGCGAAGCTGATGTAACAATGTGAGTGTTTAAGGTAACATATATAGAGTAGTTTACCGGGAATTGGAAAGGGCTGAATCTACGAATGGCTACAAAGAAAAAGAACGTCGTTTCCGAAGAAGCGAATAAAACAGAAATTAAAGACACTGAAGCGAAAACGGCTGCGGCTTCAAAGAATGCCGCTGAGAAGAAGGCCAAAAAGCCTGTGCAGTCTGCTGCCGCTGCTTCTAAAACTGTCGCAAAGAAGGCCGCTGCTGTAACTGTTCCTGAGTCAGAAGCGAAGCCCAAAGCCAAGAAAACGGTAAAAGCTGCGCCTGCAGAGGAGAAAAAAGCCGAAAAGAAGGCCGCTCCTGCAGAGGAGAAAAAGGCTGAGAAGAAGACCGAGAAGAAGGCCGCTCCTGCAGAGGAGAAAAAGGCTGAGAAGAAGACCGAGAAGAAGGCCGCTCCTGCAGAGGAGAAAAAGGTCGAGAAGAAGGCTGCTCTTGTAGAGGAGAAAAAGGTCGAGGAAAAGACTGAACCCGCTGAAGAGAAAAAGACCGGTAAAAAGGATAAAAAAGCACCTGCGGTTAAGGCTGAAATAAAGCCTGAGCCGAAAATCGAAGTTATACCTGAATCTGCAGCCGAAGTGACGCCTGAACCCGAAGTTAAGACAGAAGTCAAATCGAAGTCCAAAACAAAGGCAAAAGTAAAACCGGAGCCCGAAGTCAAGGCGGAAGTCAAGGCAGAGCCCGAAGTCAAGGCGGAAATCAAGCCGGAGCCCGAAGCAAAAGTCGAAGCAATAACTGAAACAAAAGCAGAGCCTCAGGCTGAAACGAAATCAGAAGCTGCTGCGGAAGAAAAGCCGGAGCCTGACGTAAAGCCTGAAGAAAAACCGTCGCCTAAAGCAAAATCTAAAACGAAATCAAAACCTAAAGCAGAGAAGAAGGCTGAAGCAAAGCCGGAAGCAGAGGTCAAACCCGAGCCGGAAGCAGAGATCAAACCCGAGCCGGAAGCAGAAGTCAAACCAGAACCCGCAGCAGAGGTCAAACCCGAGCCCGAAGCAGAAGTCAAACCAGAACCCGCAGCAGAGGTCAAACCTGAACCTGCAGCAGAAGTCAAACCTGAGCCTGCAGCAGAAGTCAAACCTGAGCCGGAAGCAGAAAAAAAGTCCGAACTGCCTGCCGCCGCACCGGAAAAAGCGCAAAATACAGAAAAATACGTTGACGACGACTATATCGACGACGTATTTGAACCCGATGCTGACGACGATTACGTAAACGAAGATATTGACGACGAGGACAACGAAGAAGAGGAACCCGACTACGCTCACTTAGAAGAAGACAAAGAACTTGAAAAGGAAGAAATAGACCTCGACTCGATTGACCTCAATAAAATTGCCGAACTTGACCACGAATACGAACCTTCGGGCTCGAAGCGCAAAGACGGGTACGAGGAAGAACTCGGCGGCGAATACGAAGAAGAGAACCTTGAAAAAATGGATCTCGGCATTTTCGGCGACAACGCTCAGATAATGCAGATGCTCAAGCAGGGGCGCGTCACCGGTTCTGTCACTGTCGAGGACTTCAACCAGGTAACGGGAGAGATCGACCTTGACGCGGAATCAGTTGAAAAACTTTACGACCTTTGCATACGTCTCGGGATCCGTATCGTCGATGAAAACGGAGCTGCGGAGAAACTCTACGAACACAGCTATGACGATATTACCGAAGGCGTAGGGCTTGAAGATCACGTCCGCATGTACCTTAAAGAGATCGGAAAGGTCCCGCTGCTCTCGGCGGAAGAAGAAATAGAACTTGCCAAACGTGTCGAAGAAGGCGACGAAGATGCAAAGAACAGGCTGTACGAGGCGAACCTCAGGCTCGTTGTAAGCATCGCAAAACACTACGTCGGAAAAGGAATGCAGTTCCTTGACCTTATTCAGGAGGGAAATCTTGGCCTGCTTAAAGTCGTGGACAAATTCGATTACCGCAAAGGGTGCAAGTTCAGTACGTACGCCACGTGGTGGATAAGGCAGTCGATCACCCGTGCGATCGCCGATCAGTCCAATACGATACGTATTCCCGTTCATATGAACGAAAATATCAATAAATTGAAGCGTACTTCGAGAGAACTTGCGCAGAGGCTGGGTAAAGACCCGACGTCCGAACAGATAGCGGAAGAGCTCGGGATGCCCGTGGCAAAAGTGCGTGAGATCATGAAGTACTCTCAGGACACCGTTTCACTTGAATCGCCTGTTGGCGAAGAGGAAGACAGCCATATCGGAGATTTCATCAAAGACGAAAGCTCGCCTTCGCCTTCGGACAGTGCCGCTCAGACGCTCCTTCACGAACAGCTCATGGAAGTGCTTAAGACCCTTACCGATCGCGAACAGCGCGTGCTGAAACTGAGATTCGGTCTTGAAGACGGGCGCCAGCGCACGCTGGAAGAAGTAGGCCGCGAATTCAACGTTACGAGAGAAAGAATCAGGCAGATCGAGGCAAAAGCGATAAGGAAACTGAAAAATCCCAACAGAAGCAAGAAATTAAAAGATTTTTATGAGTAATATTGAGTGAAAAATAATACGGATCAGCTGAATTGATTTAATTGCTATGAAATGAATTAAAAATTATTTACAAAGAGGATAATTGAATTTATGTCTGATGACGAGATTATTTGCCCTGAGGAGCCGGAGACTCACGGAGAGTCCGGTTTTGAAGGGCGCGAAACAGATAAGAATCAATTTGATATTGGATCAGTAAATACCACGCTGTCGGATTATGACGATGCGGCATCTGATCAGGAAACTGATGACGATGACGAACTCGAACCCGATGAGGCTGAGCTTATTGCGGAAGAAAAGCGGCTTGAATCAGGTGAATACGACGAGGAAGATGACGGCGGATTTGACGAGATCGGCGGAACTTCAGATACGGACGGGCAGGACGGGAGCGAAGGCGTTGACGAAAATGCACTTGCCGCCGTGCGCGGAAGCATTGACGCCGGCATATTTGAAAACGACGACGGCATTGTCACACTTCTTTGTATCGGAAAGATCCGGGGATATGTCACATTCGAAGACCTGGAGCACGTTATCGAAGAAAACGCGCTCGGAGGCGAACTCACAGACCAGCTATATGACGCTTTAGAACGAAATGAGATAAGGATCGTTAACGAGGCTGATATTTCTCAGTCTTCTGAAAAATCAGAGGACGGCGACACGCTGGAACAGCTCATATCGGGCGTCGGACTTGAAGATCACGTGCGACTGTATCTGCGCGAAATTGGCAATATCCCGCTGCTTAGTGCGGAGGAAGAGCGCGAGCTTGCGATCCGTACTGAAGAAGGCGATCAGGAAGCACGTGAAAGACTTACGGAGGGCAATCTCCGGCTTGTGGTAAGTGTAGCGAAACATTATATGGGTAAAGGAATGCAGCTTCTGGATCTTATTCAAGAGGGAAATATCGGACTTCTTCGTGCGGTCAATAAATTCGATTACCGCAAAGGTTATAAGTTCAGTACGTATGCCACGTGGTGGATCCGCCAGGCAATTACGCGGGCAATTGCCGACCAGGCGAGAACTATCAGGATCCCCGTTCATATGGTCGAGACGATGCACCGTATGAACAGAATTTCGCGCACTCTTTCCCAGGAACTCGGCAGGGAGCCCACAATTTCCGAGATCGCGAAAGAAATGAAACTTCCTGAAGAGCGCGTTACGCAGCTGCTCGTAGCCGGACAGGATACCGTATACTTCGACGATCCGGTAGGCGACGACGAAGACCGTACGCGCGGGGATATGATCGCGGACGATCTGCCATCGCCTTACGATCTGGCTTCAAATTCGATGCTGCGCGAACAGATATTCAAAGTGCTTGACACGCTCACAGAGAGGGAACGGAAAGTTATAATGATGCGTTTCGGGCTCGAAGACGGGAAAGAGCATACGCTTGAAGACGTTGGCCGGTATTTTAACGTTACGCGCGAACGTATCAGACAGATCGAAGCAAAAGCCAGGAGAAAGCTCAAGCAAAGCAGCAGGAGCGGTCACCTTAAGGATTATTGGGAGTAAAACGGCTTTTGGTGCAGGTCAGTTCATGAGACCCTTCTGACGAAGACCGATATTATAAGCGACTAAAGTAGACGCGAAACCCACGTTCAGAGATTCGACGGAGCCGAGCATCGGGATAATAACCGGTTCGGCTTCTTTTAACGTGCGCCAGACAGGGGAGATACCGGTATGCTCATTGCCCGCAACGACGGCGACGCGGCCCTCTGCCGGAATGTCGCAGAAATTGCGCGTGGCGGTAAGATCAGTCAGAATAATGCGGAAATGATTGTCCCTGAGCCAGCTTATGAGGCTGTCAATGTCCATATCGAGCACAGGCATCATGAAAGCGCTTCCGAGGCTCGCGCGAATGAGCCGCGGGTGAGTGACTTTTACCCTCCTGTTCGTCAGAACGGCAAAATCTCCTCCGGCGGCGTCAAGCGATCTCATTATTGCTCCTATGTTTCCCGGCTGCTCCTGGCCGTCGAGGACAATAGCGAGCATGTTTTCGCTGAGTTTTATATCTTTTGCCTTTATTTCGGGCATGCGGGCAATTATGAAGCAGGCGTCTGCACCTTCGCGGTCGCTTATCTTTGCGCACGCTTTCGGAGAGATCGAATAGATATTTTCAGCCTTTGAACACACCAGCTCCAGAAGTTCGAATTCGGCTTCCGGCGCCTTTCCGTTCTCTGAATAGTATTCGGAATCGTAAAAAACAGAAACGACCTCGATACCTTTCTTTACAAGCTTTTCGGCAGCCCAGAGCCCTTCACAGATAAACAGCGACTGATCGCCCGGGTGACGTTTCGCACCGAGGAGATCCCTTGCAGCTTTGACTTCAGGGGAGTTTATCCCTGCGATAACTGTGTTTTCACATATATGTTCACTGAGCCTTTTCATTTTATCTACTCCTTAAGCAGGTCGCTTTCACTTTTGAAACGTCTGAGCAAAGCCGGTTCCCTGTGCGAACCAGTGCATTCCGATGCCGGCGGCTACAGTAAGATTAAGCGAATCGACGCCGGGCCCGTGAGTGATCCTGAGCGGCTTACCGAGCTTCAGATATGAATCGTCGAGGCCTGATGACTCGTTTCCGAAGATCAGGGAGCAGGGCAGGGCGGTCTCGGGCTTTTCTTCTTCCATCGGGTCGCCTTTCAGCATAAACGGATAATAAATACGGTTCCCGGCGGCTGTGGCATATTCTTCAAACGTGTCAAAGTGCTCAGGGCGGATATGAAAGACCGCGCCCATAGAAGAGCGTACCGTATGCGGGTCAAACAGATCGGCACCGGAACCTATAATTACAAGATCTTCGAAGCCGAAGGCCACCGCCGTTCGGACAATATTACCGAGGTTTCCCTTATCCGACGGATCGACAAGGACGATATGGCTCTTCACAGGATCGGTCTTAGCCTCGAATTTCCGGAACACACCTATTGCAAAACAATTGTCCTTGGGAGAAAGCCGCTCGATCGTTCTGTCGTCGCAAACGGTACAGATACCGGCGTTCTTTGCCCTTGCCTCGATGACTTCGCGCCCGGATTCGGCAAGCTTAGAAGAAACGATGACACGGAAGACCGCCGCAGGCATGTTGTCGATCAGCTCAATGACAGGAAAAAGCCCGAAAACGTAGGAGTAAGAGTAATCCTTCTTATACGGACTAAGCCGCATCTCCTTATAGTTATCGGGCAATCTCTGATATTTCATTTATTCGTGATATTCTTAAAACAATCAGTACGGCGGTCAATACTTGTAGATCGTCTTTCTGCGTTCCAGTTCTTCCTGTTCGATCATCTTCTCGGCGCGTTCGGAGACTTTTTCCGCCCAGTCGGCCATATCCTTCAGGATCGCTTCCGTTTCCGATTCTTCGTCGCACCAGATGGGCTCTACACAGTGCTTCGTATCGAGAACTACAGATTCTTTAAGCCAGTCGTTTGAAAGCTTGGTGAGCGCTTTCGTATCTTCTTTTTCGCCGCAGGAGAAGAGAGCGACCTTTCTGTCGTATATCTTAATAACGTTGAACAGCGTATTGTATACGGGGTTGTATGAATCGAACCATACGGGTGTGCCTATAAAGATCAGGTCATAGTCGCGCGGGTCCCATTTGAAAGGGAATATGTCCGGCTTCTTATGACGGATTACTTCGGAATGGAGCTTCAAATTGTTGAAAAAGCCAAACCCTTTAACACGCTTAACGCGAACAAGACGCGCGGTATCGGCGCCTATCCTATCGGCGATAGCATGTGCGACCGCATCCGTATTTCCGTCAACACTTGTATATAACACCAGTTTCTTCATAGATCCTAACTCCTTCCGCTTCGAAAAGCTCTGCGGCATAAAAATACACCATTGATGTTACGCTTTTTCGAGGTGATTGTCAACTTCTTTTTTGCTTTTGAGTGCTGTTTCGCGGCGGGCAATTATTTACCGAACAGGCCCATTATTGACCCGAGCAGCCCGGTCTTTTTCCCGCCGGCAATACCACTTATAAGGCTCGTGACGTCTCCGCTTCCAAGCAGGCTTCCCATAAGTCCCGATATTCCAGAAGCATTGTTCGAAGAAGAATTCGAACCGGAAGAGACCTGCTGCCCTATGAGACTCATGAGCAGGGGAGCTGCGGCGGAAAGAATATTATTGGCTTTCGTTTCTTTTACTCCTGCCGCTTCTGCAGCTTCTTTCGCTGCACCGGACGCACCGCTTCCGAGAAGATGGTTTATTATCTTGCTTCCGTCGTTGATGTCGATCCCGGAAATAAAGGAACCGATATCGGTAGTGTCGTCTTTTGCGTGATCTGAAAGCGCTTTTACAAATCCGGACGCAGTGTCAGTGCTGTCCGCCTGAGCTTTAGCACCTGAAAGCATCGAAGGCAATGCAGATGCGAGCACGCCTTTAACGCCTTTCTGAGAAGTTCCTGTAAGTTTGCCAAGCCCTTTTAAAGTGTCCTTGCTGAGCATCGTGCTCATAAGTCCGTTAATATCCATTTTGATTATCTCCTATCTCAATAATTGTAAACTATGCCAAGCCCGATAAAAAGCAATTATTTCTTTTTCTTCTTGCCCACGACGATGCCGATAACTACGGCTGCAACTACGACCACACCGCCGATTATCGCGATCACCGGCCACGGGAAACTCTTTCCCCCTTTATCTCCGGTATTTGCGCTGCCATTGTCAGTTGCGTTGGAATTTCCGCCGTTATCCGCCGTGGCCTGCTCCGCCTCGGTGGGGACAGGAGTAGGAATCGAAGTGGCTTCCGATTCTGGTGTAGCGGTCGGCTCCGGAGTAGGAGCTTTCGTGGGAGTGGGGGCGGGAGTAGGTATTATTTCATCGCCCTTCTCAAGCCATTTATCACCGAAAGCAGTAGCGGCCTTTTCGTTTTCAAAGAAGGCAACGTAATACACTTCGAAATCGGCGATTCCGTTGCACTCTCCGAGCGGGTCTAAACGCGTATCGATCATCATTCCGGTCCAGGTCTTTTTTCTGCCCATATTTGCGTTAACGTACTGAAGTGCGTCCGTATCTTTATAAGAGAGGGAGATCGCCTGCGGCTCGGAAAAGCCGGGATTCTGGTCCGTCTGGAAATAGATCTGGCCCGTCAAACCGGCCGCGGGATTGCTGAGCCTGAAACCGACCTGCATAATTTTATAAGTGTCGGCGTCAACTATGTAGCTGTCGTCTTCCATGGATGCCAGCGTGAACTGCATGACCGCCCAGGGATCGCTGATGTTTTCCATATGGATCACGTAGCACTTCTTCTCTGCGTCAAATTCGATGGAATCGATATTATTAGCCGCTCCGAAGATACCGCCTTCCACATATTTATCCTCAGCGTCGAAACGGAATATGGGACCTGGCTCATACGCTTTATCACCTGTTTCAGGTTCTTTGGTAGGCTCCGGCGTGGAGACGGGTCCGTCTGCGTTGAAATTAAATTCTACCACGTCTCTCTGCATCGTGCTCATAATAAATATGCTTCCGTCCTGGGTCTGGCAGACGAACGTGAATTTGTGGGTCCCTTTAAGGCCTTCTGTACTTACGATCAGATGAAATCTGGAAGCAAATTCACAGCTGAAAGCATTCGCGGCGGCAATAACGTCATCGCCTGTGAGGGCTTTATATTCTTCACTGAGCACGGGCTCGCCGTCGTCGATCATATATCCGAATGCTTTAATATCCTGAGTAGAAGCGACCCAGCCCGCAACACCGACCGATTCGGCAGGGCCGGGGAGCGTATCGTTATGATCGGAAAGGTAATCAAGCGGATGTCCGTCTACGCCAAGGATCGTATCGTCAGTTCTTACGCTGTCCCAAAGGACAACGGCGTTGTTTCCTTCGGCAATAAAATCGTCTATATCGAGTACTTCGGCACTCGAAACCACGGTGAAAAGCGAGAACATAAGCATTGCGATAAGTGTCAAAGAAAGCAGTCTTTTCATCAGATAAACCTCCGATAATTATAGAATGGTAAAATTATACTATGTGTGCGGAGATCTGTCAAATAAAAAGGCGCCTTTTAACCTCGATATTTACAAAACTCCCTTTCCGGTTGTATAATTCATTTACAAACGCGGAGCTGATTCAAAAAACTGAAGTCAGTCTGCCTGCGGATAAAATTATATGACAGGAACGTAATTATTATGAAGAAAAAGTATATCCTCGCGCTCGACGAGGGCACTACAAGCGCAAGAAGCATTTTATTTGACGGAGGAATGAACATAATTGCCGTCGCGCAGAACGAGATCCCGCAGATCTTTCCAAAACCCGGATGGGTCGAGCAGGATCCGCTTGAAATATACGCGAGCCAGTACGCGTCGATGACGGAATGCGTTGCCCGCAGCGGAATTTCGCCGGAGGAGATCGCGGCTGTCGGTATTACGAATCAGCGCGAGACCACGATAGTGTGGGAAAAAGCGACCGGACGCCCCGTTTACAACGCTATAGTATGGCAGTGCCGCCGCACCGCGGGAATATGCCAGGAATTGTCCGACGCGGGATTTGACGATATGATCGCACGGAAGACAGGACTTAAAACGGACGCCTACTTCAGCGGCACAAAGATCAAATGGATCCTTGACAACGTTCCGGGGGCGAGGGAAAAGGCGGAAGCGGGGGAGCTGCTGTTCGGGACCGTCGATACGTGGCTCATGTGGAAACTTTCGGGAGGCCGCATCCACCTGACGGATAACACGAATGCTTCACGAACCATGCTCTATGATCTTGCAGGCTGCGGCTGGGACGACGAATTGCTAAAAATGCTTAGCGTTCCGCGCTCGATGCTGCCGGGCATCCGCCCGAGCGGGTCGTTTTTCGGCGAGATCAGTCTTATGGGGACTACGCTTCCGGTGTGCGGAGTCGCGGGCGACCAGCAGTCGGCGCTGTTCGGGCAATGCTGCTTTGACCCGGGCGAGATGAAAAACACGTACGGTACGGGCTGCTTCCTGCTCGTAAATACGGGGGACAATATTGTCCGCTCGCACCACGGCCTCATCACGACCGCGGCGTCAACTCTTTCCGGCGAAGCGCCTTCGTACGCTCTTGAAGGCAGCGTGTTCGTCGGAGGCGCGGTGATCAAATGGCTGCGCGACAGTATGCGCCTTATCGACGAAGCTCACGACACCGAATATTTTGCGAGAAAGGTGAAAGACACCGGCGGTGTTTATATGGTACCCGCTTTCAGCGGACTCGGAGCTCCTTACTGGGATATGGACGCGCTCGGCACGATAGTTGGAATAACCGGAGGCACAAGGCGCTCTCACATAATAAGGGCGGCGCTTGAATCGATCGCATACCAGACGAACGACGTTATCAGATCGGCCGCCGGCGACGCCGGGACCAGACCGACTTCACTGAAAGTGGACGGGGGAGCGTCGGCAAACGATTTCCTTATGCAGTTCCAGGCGGATATTTCAGACATCGAAGTGATCAGAGCGGAAATGAAAGAGGCTACAGCAGCCGGAGCGGCGTACCTTGCCGGATTGACTGCGAAAATATTTAAGGACAGAGCTGAGATCAAATCGATCGTCAGCGCAAAAAGAGCGTTCTTCCCTGAGATGGACGAAAAGGAAAGAGCTAAAAAACTTGACGGCTGGCAGAGGGCTGTAAGAGCGTGCAGGGCGTATTGAAAGCGCGATATGAACGGAGGATACTAGCATGCAGAGAAATGAATTATCAGTGCTGTCTTCGGACGGATTTCATGAACTGAAGGGCGTCATTTACGAGCCTGACGAGAGGCCGAAAGGGCTGATGCAAGTCGTGCACGGGATGGCAGAACATATAGGCCGCTACGAAGAATTTATGCAGAGATGCAGTGAAGACGGGTGGCTCGTTTTCGGATTCGACAATCTCGGTCACGGCTATACCGCCAGAAACGATAAAGAACTTGGATTTATAGCTAAAAAAGACGGCTGGAAGCTGCTCGTTAAAGACGTGGAGGTCTTCTTCCAAGCGGTAGTTCAGAAATACGGCATAAGCTACCCGTACGTGCTTTTCGGGCACAGCATGGGCTCGTTCATCGTCAGGCACAGTGCCGTTTCCAACACGAAACCGGATAAACTGATAATTATGGGAACTGGAGGCCCGAATCCTGCTGCCGGTCCGGGATACGCCATGGCCAGAAGCATAAGCACGTTCAAAGGCGCCGAGCGCACGTCTCCGTTCCTCGAAAAAATAATGTTCAAGGGCTACAACGACCGCTTTAAGGACGAGCCTGACGCAGATGAATTCAGCTGGCTATCGACGCTTAAGAGCACACGCGTGAAATATCTTGCGGACAAATATTGCGGTTTTCCTTTTTCCGCGAGCGCTCTGGGAGACCTCGTCAAACTGGTGGGCAACGTAAACAACAAAAAACTCATTGCCGCAACCAGCAAAACGATGCCTATTCTTATTGTCTCCGGCGAGCAGGATCCCGTGGGCAATTACGGTGAAGGCCCTGCGAAAGTTGCTGAGATGTTCAGAAAAAGCGGCGCGAACGTAGAATTGAAAATATATCCCGGAGTGCGGCACGAGATCCTCAACGATACGAGCCGGGAAGAAGTAATAAACGACATTCTCGAATTTATGAACAAATAAGCCATAAACAAATAATTACAAATATACAGAAAAAAGAAAGGAAACGACGATTATGAAAAAAGTTACTCTGCTCGGAGACTCGATCCGCTTAAATTACGAAGGGCGCGTAACAGAACTTCTGAAAGACGAATTTACGGTATTCCGCTATGATGACAACGGCCGTTTTGCGCAGTATACGCTGCGCAGCCTGTTCGAATACAAAAGCTTTATTGAAGGAAGCGACGTGATACACTGGAACAACGGTCACTGGGATCTCTGCGACATATTCGGAGACGGTTCATTTACGCCTGAAGATCAGTACGTGTACAACATCAAGCGTATCGCTGGGCATTTGTTAAAGATCACTCCAAACGTTATATTTGCGACAACTACTCCGGTCAGACCGGAAAACCAGTACAATGACAATAAAGTTATCTGCAGGTACAACGAGCTCGCAGTCGAGGCGCTAAGGCCGATGGGAGTGATGATCAACGACCTCAACGCCGCTGCTTCGAAAGATATTGACCGCTATATCTGCGATGATCTCATCCATCTTACTCAGGAAGGGATCGAACTTTGCGCAGGCCTTGTCGCGGCTTCGATCAGAAAAGCAGGCGGGATCAATTAACATTGCCCGGCGCGGCGCTCTTTTACCGCGTAAACAGCCTGAATCGATAACATAGCTTGAACTTGCAAGTAAAAAAATGACCCCCGCCTTAACAGACGGGGGTTTTTGAACTGCGGAACTAGGATTCGAACCCAGACAAAATGAGTCAGAGTCATTCGTGCTGCCATTACACAATTCCGCAATCTGACACCGGCTTTCAAAACCGGCAAGCCGTATTATACTCCCTCAAAAAATAAAATGCAACAAGAATTTTTTTGAAAAAAGCTATTCAAATCCCGTACCATATATGCTATAATAAAAAATACAGGAAGACGGGCGGCGGATATACGCGAGCCCGCCGATATTCAGCGAAACAATGAGTCACGGAGGACTTTTTATATGATAAATAACGTGAGTAAAAAACTGAGAATTATACCTTTAGGCGGTATTCGTGAAATCGGAAAGAATTTAACCGTATTTGAAACAGATAAAGATATTATAATCGTTGACTGCGGCATCGCTTTCCCGGATGCCGATATGCCGGGCGTTGACTCCGTTATACCGGATATGACGTATCTGATCGAAAATAAGGCGAAAGTAAGGGCGCTGTTCCTTACCCACGGCCATGAAGACCATATCGGAGCGATCCCGTTCCTGTACAAAAATATCAACGTTCCGATCTACGGCACGCGCTTTACGCTCGGGCTGGTCGAAAAGAAGCTCGAAGAAGAGGGAATGAATAATAAAGGCATCGAGATGATCGAGATGCACTACGGAGAGATGGTCATTAAGGGCGATTTCTGCGTAGAATTTATAAGGACGAACCACAGCATCGTTGACGCTGCCGCGCTCGCCATCATAACACCGTGCGGTATCGTTATGCATACGGGCGACTTTAAAGTTGACTACACGCCCATAAACGGCCAGCCTATTGACCTTATGCGTATGGCTGAACTCGGAGAAAGAGGCGTGCTGCTGCTCATGTCTGACAGCACAAATGCTGAGCATAAAGGCTTTACGATGTCAGAACGCATAGTAGGACGCACTTTTGAAGATATATTCGCTGCGACGAAAGGCAGAATAATAGTGGCGACGTTCTCTTCGAACGTGTCAAGGGTCCAGCAGATCATCAATACCGCGGTCAAGTTCGGGCGAAAATGTGTTATCTGCGGCCGCAGCATGGTAAACGTCATTGACGTCGCGATAGATAAGGGGTACATACTTGACACCGATGCTCTCATCGAGCTTGAAGATATGGACAAATATCCTCCCGAGGAACTTGTCATCATCACGACCGGAAGCCAGGGCGAGCCTATGTCGGCGCTTACGAGAATGGCCGTGGCGACTCACAGACAGATCGATATTATTCCGGGGGACACGGTCATCATTTCCGCCAGCCCCATTCCGGGTAATGAAAAGCCTATCGCCCGCATGATCGACGAACTTTGCAAACGCGGCGCGAAAGTTATCCATAAATCGCTCGCGGAAGTTCACGTTTCCGGCCATGCCTGCGAAGAGGAACTCAAACTGATCCAGACTATCCTGAAACCCAAATATTTCTGCCCGGTCCACGGCGAATACAGGCAGCTTATGCGTCATAAAGACATCGCTGTCGAGCTCGGTATTCCCGAAGAAAACTGTTTCCTCCTCGAAAACGGACGCGTGCTCGAATTTGAGGGCGACACCGTGCGGTGCGACGAAATGGTGCAGGCAGGGAACATACTTGTCGACGGCCTCGGAGTAGGAGACGTCGGAAGCATCGTTTTAAGAGACAGGCGCCACCTCGCGGAGGACGGACTGATCGCCGTAGTTATGACGGTGGACTCGAGGACGGGGGCGCTGCTCGCCGGACCGGACGTTATTTCGCGCGGATTCGTATATATGCGTGAATCGGAAGATATTATAGAGCATATACGCGAGACTACCAAAGAGGCGCTCGCAAGAAGCGACGTATACGGCGGCAGGAAAGACTGGGTGTATAAGAAAACGCTTATCCGCGACGCCATACACGAGTACGTATATGAACAGACCAAGCGTAATCCGATGATACTTCCGCTTATTATGGACGTGGCGCTGGGAGAGGAAGAGCAGCACGAGATCGCACGGGATGAAGATTCAGAAGATAATACTCTTTTTCAGTGATCCGGATCAATTACTGAAGAAGCCAGATCTCCGGAGTTGTTATGAAGATAGCTGCAGTAATCAGCGAATTTGATCCGTTCCACAACGGGCACAAATATCTGATAGAAGAAACACGCCGCCGCACCGGATGCGACGGCGTTGTCTGCATTATGAGCGGAAGCTTTACCCAGCGCGGGAAGCCCGCGGTATGTGATAAGTGGGCCAGGGCAGAAATGGCCCTGAGGGCTGGTGCCGATGCCGTTATTGAGCTGCCTTTCTGGTACGCTGTGTCGTCGGCACAGTTTTTCGCGCTCGGAGGCATCACTGCCTGCAAGGCGATCGGGGCGGAAGTGCTGTCGTTCGGCATAGAGTCGGACGAGGACAGCGTGCGCGAGTTTGCAAAAAGACGCGCTTCCGAAGAATACGGTAAGGAGCTCGTTGCGGGGATAGAAGCGGGCGGCTCTTACGCATCTTCGGCAGGAGCTGCGATAGGTGAAAAAAGGCTGAAACCGAACGACATACTGGCGTGCGAATATATTGCCGCCGCCGGGACCGCCGGATACAGTCCGCAGATCTTAATGATCAAAAGGGCAGGAGCGGGCCACGGATCAAAAGAGACTGAAGGATGCTTTGCCAGCGCCTCGCAGATCCGCGATATGCTTTTAGATGAAAACTGGCAGGAACTTGTGCGGCCCTTCGTGCCTGAAAGCACGCTTGAAATACTTGCCCGCTGGCGTTCTTCCGAACGTTTCGTCACCGCAGATGCTTTTTCTGCCGCGCTTTGCGTTAAAATACGTACAACTTCTCCTGAGCGTATCGCGTCGCTGCCTTTCGGAGGCGGAGGCGTGGGGCAATTATTGTATAACGCCGTAACGCGTCTTAATTCGTGGGACAATATCGTTTCGGCATGTACTTCTTCGAGGTATACGTCTTCGCGAATTTCACGGCTGATGGTACGTGCGCTTGCGGAAGGCGAAAAAGCGGATATGCCGGATCCCGCAGAAAATGAACTTGTTTATTTCAAAGGCTCCGTTCCATACGTCCGCGTGCTCGGAGTATCGTCGAAAAGTTACGGGAATCGCGCAAAAGAAGATGCGGGCGAAAACGTCAGTTTCAGGATACTTTCCGAACTGGCATGGAGGTGCCGCGGGAAAGCGGTGCTCGTAACGGCGCCGTACGACTATTTAAGCAAAAATGTCGCAGAAATGAACGAAGGCTCATATGAGACCGGAAGAAAAATGCTCCTGGCGGACATCACGGCGCAGGCGGTGTATGATTCGGTACTTTCTGATGAACGCCGCTCGGCTGCGGACAGGGATCTTACAGAACAGTTTCTAAGGATAGGATAAGCCCTCAAATGTATAAGCCCTCAAAGGGACGGGAGGAAGATCGAAATGATATTGACGACGCGCAGACTCGAACTGAGACCTTGGAATGAAAGCGACGCGGAAGTACTTTTTAAATACGCGAAAGAACCGGACGTAGGCCTGAACGCCGGGTGGAAGCCGCACGTGAGCGTAAGCGAAAGCATTGACGTCATAAGAAATATATTGTCCCGCCCGGAAACGTACGCTGTATGTTTTAAAGGCGAGAACGACCCGATCGGCTCCGTCAGCCTGCATCTTAAAGGTCATACCGATCTTACTGACAGGGATGACGAGTGCGAGCTCGGATACTGGCTGGGAAAACCTTTCTGGGGACGCGGGATCATGCCGGAAGCGGCCAATGAAATGCTCCGCCATGCTTTTGAGGACCTCGGCATGAGCAAGGTCTGGGCGGGTTATTACGACGGCAATGACCGCTCGAAGCGCGTTCAGGAGAAGTGCGGATTTATTTATCAGTGGACAACTCAGGACGTTGACGTCCCTGCGCTGGGCGAAAGGCGTGTGGGGCACGTAAGCGCTATAACGAAGGAAGCATGGCACGAACTTATGGATGAGAATTGTGAGAAAAAAGCGCAGCTTTATTATAAGCAGAAAGAACTGCTCGACACTTTTCTGAAAAGCGGCGCGATAACGCAGGCCCAGTACGATAAGAGTTTCGGTGATCTTACGAAAAAGATGGGTTTCGGGGAATAATAACTTACACGTGAACGGCTACGCAGCTTATTCAAGTGAAGACAGGAGATTTAATCGGTGACAATTAACGAGATCAGGGAAAGACTCTTCGCGATGCGCGACGAGAAATACGCGTCAGGGCAGATAAAGATAATACCGTCTGTGGAGCCGGAGCGGATAATAGGCGTGCGGACGCCCGAACTTCGCGAATTTGCAAAAGAACTTTATGCGGATAAAGAAGGAAAGAGCGACGTTGACGCCTTCCTGAACTCACTGCCTCACCGTTATTTCGACGAAGACCAGCTGCACGCCTTTATAATATCACTCGAAAAAGATTTTGACAGCTGCATAGCGAAAGTTGAACAGTTCCTGCCTTATATTGACAATTGGGCAACGTGCGACCAGCTTTCGCCGAAAGCGTTTAAAAAGTACCCTGAAAAGCTGCTTCCGTATATTGACAAATGGCTCTCGTCCGAAAGAACATACACGGTCCGGTTCGCGGTCGGTATGCTGATGCAGCACTTTCTTGACGAAAAATTCCGCCCTGAATATCCGCAAAAAGTGTCGCGGATAAGGTCGGATGAATATTATATAAACATGATGGTCGCGTGGTATTTCGCCACTGCGCTTGCGAAACAGTACGATGCGATTATACCGTATATCGAAAACCGCGCGCTCGATCCGTGGACGCATAATAAAGCGATCCAGAAGAGTATCGAGAGCTACAGGATCACGCCGGAGCAGAAAGAATTTCTGAAATCGCTCAAAGTGAAAACGGACAGAACTGCTAATAATAAGACCGGCGCGGTCTTATACATACACGGGCGCGGAGGCAGCGCAAAAGAAGCGGAAAGGTACGCCGGGCTGTTCCCGGAATATGACGTGTGCGGCATCGATTACAGCAATTACGATCCGTGGGACGCGGGAAAAGAAATATATGACGAGCTCGCAAGGCTCAGACAAAAGCACAACGAAATAACAGTCGTTGCCAACAGTTTAGGCGCGTTTTTTACGCTGTGCGCAGATGCGGATAAGTTGATCGACCGCGCATATTTTATCTCGCCCCTGATCGACATGGAGCGTCTGATCATGGATCTGATGAAGGGCAACGGGATCACGGAAGAGGAACTGAAAAACCGCGGCACTGTCATGACAGAGTCGGGAGAGGAGCTTTCGTGGAAATATCTTTCTTACGTACGCGATCACCGCGTGCGCTGGAACGTGCCTACGCAGATACTCTGCGGTCAATATGACGACCTGGTGCCTTATGAAACCGTTTCGGCTTTCGCAGAAAAGTACGGCGCGGAGATAACTGTTATGGAAAACGGAGAGCACTGGTTCCACACCAAGGAGCAGCTTGCCTTTTTAGACGAATGGATACTTTCAAAAGAGAACAGGAGATAAAATGATGATCGATCATGACAGTAACGAATGCCTGATCCGCCCCGAGAGGGAGGAAGACTACAGGACAGTCGAAAATCTGATAAGAGAATCTTTCTGGAACGTATACCGCCCGGGCTGCAGCGAACATTACGTTATTCACGTGCTGCGGAATGACCCGGCGTTCGTAAAAGAACTTGACTTCGTTATGGAAAAAGATGGAAAGATCATTGGCCAGAATATGTTTATGAGGACCGTGATAGATGCGGACGGCGGCGGGACCGTACCGGTGCTGACAATGGGGCCGATCTGCATTGCCCCCGCGCTCAAGCGGAAAGGGTACGGCAGGTTTTTGCTTGACCGCACGCTCGAAAAAGCGTCCCAACTCGGATACGGCGCGGTTCTGTTCGAGGGCAATATCGGTTTTTACGGTAATTGCGGTTTTACGTACGCGAGCAAATTCGGAATAAGATATCACGATCTTCCGGAAGGTGCGGATCAATCGTTCTTTTTATGCAAAGAACTGATACCGGGCTACCTGGACGGCGTCACCGGCGTATATCAGACACCCGCGGGATATTACGTTGACGACGCTGACGTTGAAGCATTTGACGCGTTATTTCCGCACAAGGAAAAGCTGAAGCTGCCCGGGCAGATATTTGATTGACGGAAGCAGAGGGATGAGGTATGGATAAAAATGCGGCAAGGGGAACCGTCTCGCTTATTCTAAAGATCATAGTAGTTATCTCAGCCGTCGTCGGAACGGTGCTGAGCGCGATCGCCGGGAGCCGCTCGTTTATGGGCGGCGGGACCGTATTTATGTACTTTACGATACAGTCAAATATTGCGATCGCGGTCATATGCGCAGTCGGTGCGGTCCTGCTGCTTCGCAAAAAGCCTGTCGCTGCGCCGTGGTACGTCGTCAAATTCGCCGGTACGGTGTCAATAACTCTTACAGGCCTTGTTTTCTGTTTCGTTTTAGCACCTACGCTGGGAAGCGCCGCCTGGAACATACAGAACGTCCTCACGCACGTAATTGTCCCCGTCGCCGCTGTGGCCGATTTCTTTGTCACAGGTGTGTGGGGCAATATCCGCTACCGCAGCGTTGTGTTCGTACTTCTTCCGCCTCTGGCGTACGCCGTCTATGCAGGCATCGGATTCGTGAATGGCTGGCAATTCGCTCCCGGCATTAATTATCCGTATTTCTTTCTGAACTGGGGAAGCCCCGCGGGCGCGTTCGGTTTTACGAAAGGGCTGCCGTTTATGGGCTGCGTGTGGTGGATAATCGCTCTGCTGATACTGCTAATAGCGGTGGGCTTAGCTTATCTTGCCATCCTGAATGCCATAAAAAAGAGGCGGCTCAGGCGCGAACAGCCTGTGATCAGGCGGTTCAGAGGATCTGATGCAGACTGCGTTTCTGAATTGATACGGCGCACACTCAAAATATCGAATTCGAATGACTATACGCCGGAATGCATAGATGAACTGATCGCGCGCCACACGCCTGAATATATTCGTAAGCGCGCGGAACACACACATTTTTACGTCGCTGAAAAATGCGGCGCGGTCGTAGGCTGCGGCGCGATCGGACCATACTGGGACAGCGAAACGGAAAGCTGCCTGTTCACGATATTCGTTGACCCCGCATACCAGGGCAGGGGCACCGGAAAGATGATAATTGACGCCCTCGAAAAAGACGAATACTTTTTGCGCGCTAAAAGAGTGGAGGTCCCCGCTTCGATAACCGCGCTCGAATTTTACAGGAAACTCGGGTATGATTATAAAGACGGCGTTAAGGAGCCTGACGGGGAAGGGCTTTACAGGCTTGAAAAGCGAAGTTGAAAAACAGTCCGCTATCCGTTATAATCACACTTCGGCGGCAATGCCGCGGAAAAGGCAGGGATCGATAGAACCGGGCTTTTTCACACTGTTTTTATATTAACATGAAACAGAATAAAACTAACTAAACTACACCGAGGCATACATAACATGGCAGATGAACTTTACGAAAAAATAGGATCCGAAGTAGGGCGCAGACGCACGTTCGCCATCATATCACACCCCGACGCCGGTAAAACGACGATGACAGAAAAGCTGCTGCTGTACGGCGGGGCTATACGGCTTGCGGGTTCCGTAAAAGCGCGAAAGGCAACGAAGCACGCGGTATCCGACTGGATGGATATCGAAAAACAGCGCGGAATATCGGTGACTTCATCTGTGCTCCAGTTCGAATACGACGGATACTGCATAAATATACTTGACACCCCCGGCCACCAGGACTTCTCGGAAGATACCTACCGCACGCTGATGGCAGCGGACAGCGCGGTCATGCTGATCGACGGAGCGAAAGGCGTAGAGGCCCAGACGCTCAAACTTTTCCACGTATGTAAGATGCGCGGCATACCGATCTTCACGTTCATCAATAAAATGGACCGCGCCGCGAAAAATCCGTTCGACTTGATGCAGGAGCTTGAAGACGTTCTCGGCATCAAATCGTATGCAATGAACTGGCCGATCGGCACAGACGGAGATTTTCAGGGCGTTTATAACAGGCGCGAAAGGCAGATCGAACTGTACGAGGGGGGCAATCACGGCCAGGAGCAGGCGCGGACAATAACCGGTGACCTTGACGATCCGTCGCTTTCGGAGCACCTGGGCAGCTACTACTTCGACAGACTCACGGAAGAGATCAGCCTTCTGGATATGGCGGGAGAGGATCTCGACATGAACGCGGTCCTGGGCGGCAGGCAGACTCCTATATTCTTCGGATCTGCGATGACAAACTTCGGTGTAAAAACCTTCCTCGAACACTTTATAAAAATGGCTCCCTGTCCGCACGAAACCATCGCGGCGGGCGAGACCGTCGTTGACCCGGTCACCACGCCTTTTTCCGGCTTTATTTTCAAGATCCAGGCCAATATGAATCCGGCGCACAGGGACCGCCTCGCGTTTTTGCGCATCACTTCCGGCAAATTCGAAAAGGGCATGGAAGTCTGGCACACCAGAACAGGCAGAAAGCTAAGGCTTACGCAGCCTACGCAGTTTATGGCGCAGGAGCGGACTATAGTTGACGAAGCTTACGCCGGTGATATCATCGGCCTGTTTGACACCGGGATCCTCGGGATAGGAGACACGCTCAGTATTGACAGCCAGAGCCTCAGATTCGAAGGAATGCCAGTATTCCCGTCCGAACATTTTGCCCGCGTCCAATACGCCGACGCGATGAAGCGCAAGCAGTTCCAGAAGGGCATAGAGCAGCTTTCCGAGGAGGGTGCTATCCAGGTATTCAAACAGATGGATATTGGCGTAGAAACGCTTATAATAGGCGCTGTGGGCGTGCTGCAGTTCGAGGTCCTCGAGCACAGGTTAAGAGGCGAGTACGGAGTGGAGATCCGCATGCAGCAGCTGCCGTATCACTACGCGCGCTGGATCGAAGACCAGTCGGTAGATCCGCATAATCTGACGCTCACGTCGTCAACGCTTCGGGCGACCGACCGCGACGGCTCGAAGGTCCTGCTCTTCGAGAATGAGTGGGGTATCGAGTGGGCAATAGATAAGAATAAGAACCTTAAACTGCTTGATTGCAAAGTGTGAAAGCTCATATATCGAACTCAAAAATTTTTTTAAATCAGTTCCGAAAACGGGAATGAAGCCCTTATTTTTTTCGTCTGTATAGGTGCGAAAGGAGAAAAGGCTGATGAACGACAAAGAATTATTACTGCTTTTTGACAAACGTGACGAGAACGCCATAGCGCAGCTCGAACGCAAGTACGGCAGGTATTGTCGCTCGATCGCTTTTGAGATCCTGAAGAATGAGGCGGATGCCGAGGAATGCGTGAATGACGCATATCTGAAAGTATGGGAAAGTATTCCGCCTGCCGCGCCTGAAAAACTCTCATCATACGTAGGCAACATCGTTAAAAATCAGGCGATAGACTGTTACCGTGCCCAGAGACGTCAGAAAGATATTCCGCCTGAGGTAATCATGCCTCTGGATAACGTCGCCCCGGCTGCGGTTTCTCAAGGAATAGAAGAGACTGATGACAGCGATGAACTTGCCGGATTGATTGCCGAGTATCTTAGAACGACCGATCGAAAAAAACGCCTGATATTTGTTGCACGGTATTACAAGGAACTTTCTGTCGGCGAGATTGCTGCAGAACTGAACGTGGCCGAAGGAACGGTCATGTCTTCTCTGTACCGTACACGTAAAGGACTGGAATCGTTTTTGAAAAAAAGAGGGGTATCGATATGAACGAAGCTAAACTTGCCTCATTAATGAAAAAAATGCCTGACGACATCGTGAATGAATTCAATGCCGCGACGGCAGGCGGATCTATTGCAGCTCTGTCGGATCCCGGGCCCGGAAACGGTTCGGGAGGAAGGAAAAACGGCCGTGACAGACGTCCGGGCGTAGGTATTCTTGTTGGACTTGCGACAGTGGCTGTCTTTTTCGTCGCAGGGATCATTATTTCAGTAAAGGTGCGAAGCGACAGACAGAGAGCTTCAGAGCCTGATATGACGAGCGTATTGACCAACAATACGCCTGACGTTGCCGCCAGCCCGGTTCCGTCTGAAACTGATGCCGGCCCCACGGCAGTCCCTGCATTGACCGATATACCTGATTTGACCGATGCTCCGACCGCGACAATTTCTCCTGTAACCACTGACGTAAGTACCGCTACTGACGAACCGACAATATCCGCTGAACCGACTTTGTCCGCTGACCCGACTGATACGGCCGGACAAACTGCAAATACCGAATCTTCTTCGACTCCGGCTCCTACTGCGACCCAGGTTCCTACCGCGACCAAGGCTCCTACTGCGACCGCCGTACCTACAGCAACTGCTGCCCCGACGGCAACTCCGGAGCCGGTTCCTACTCCGTATCAGAACAATAATCCTGACGGGCTTGCAGTGGTTCCGAAATTCGGTAAACTTATGACTGCAGATTTTGGGGGCAAAGATATCGATATACCGTATTTCTATATAAATGACGCACAGTACAAACCGGAATTAGGCGGTATGATGTATGCGGACGCGGCGCCGTTAGATTACCGTGCTCTCAGCCGGGAGGTACCTCTGCTTTATAATAACGGCAGCAGTATGAACATAACTATGAAAATGCCGTGTATATGGGAGAGACTGGATTATATTGATTTGGACGGAAATCTATTGATGTCGTTCCCTGAAAGGATTAGTTCAATGCCGAACAGTGTCTTAGACACCGGGTTTCCTAAAGAAATGGGCACTCCTGCAGACGCACTTGTGCGCGTAAGAATTATACTTCAGGGTGACTATATCGATTCCCTCGGAATAAACGAGTATACTACATACTACTGCATTTTCAGGGTGAAACGCGGAGAATCCGCACAGGACTCTTCACAGACACGCATTTCAAACATTACACCTTTTAAATTAAATAACACGCTGCTGCCGGGAGAGACGGTCTGGCTGCATTACACCGCGCTTCCGTATAACTATAATTACGGAACGGTAAAGTGGAGGATCATTGAGGGCGCCGAGAATGCCATGATCGATCCGGTAAGCGGAGAATTAAAAGCCCTGAAAGACGGAACAGTCCGGGTCGCAGCGTACGTTGAGGAGTATGAAGCGGAAATCACGCCTGTCGATATAGTTATTAAGAGCAAAGAAGTCATATCCGAACCGGAACATGAGCGGCCGCTCGACGATCGATACAAGCCTGATGCAGTTGAGCCCGGAGGAAAGTGGACGGAAGAGATCCTTAAGTCACGCGCAAACTTCCTTGTATATAACGCCCGTACGCCGGACGAGCTTCCCGTATATACTTACAGGAATCAAGACTATAAAGTAAGTCCTTATGAGACTGATTTTACGTTCTACGTGCAGCTTACTGATTACGCGAGATCTTACCGCGGCGATGCAAAATTGTCCGTGAAGGATGTGAAAGTCTGCTTTTACGACGATTCGGGCAGCCTGATCGGTTATTCTTATACGAACCGCGACGGTATAGCTATGTTCACGATCAAAATGCAGAGCGATATGCGTTTCAGGCTCGGAGTGGAATCTAACGTATATACTTCAGAGTTCGGGATCAACACCACAGAGATCTTAAACAGGCCGTTCTTCCCGGGAGGAGGGATCAAATACCCTGGCGCAAATAGCAGTTCGGGCAATGCCTCTCTGTTTGCGCTGAACGTCGTTGACCGGAGCCTCTATACCCATTACAGAGCGGAGATCGTTGACGCCGTCACCGGTGAAAACATTACCGCGGGAACGTTGATAATATACGGCTCCGGAAAAGAACTTGAACGGTTCGATATAGGGACTTTAGGGTCAACGATATGGCAGTATCCTGAATTCTTTAGCGGCGCCACCCGCACGGTCCTCGAGTATACAGACGGAGATCAGCGTTACGTCGCGGAATGTACATTTACACAAAGCGGCAATTCATTGATCTTCCGCGCTGACATTGCCGGCAGGAAACTTTCCGCAGACTACCTGCCTCCTGTAGTCGTAAAGGGTATGAAGATCCGCCTGGGCAGGTTTGAACAGGACGGAGAGCTTGGAAGAAGCGAACCTCTGGAATGGCTGATAGTTAAAACTGAAGGGAACAAGGCCCTGGTCGTAAGCAAGGACGTTATTTACGGCCTTCCGTTCAGCAACGGAAAGACGGCTTCCGCGACAACTAATTGGGCAGACAGTAACGTACGTGCCTGGCTGTCAGGGCTATTTATTGAGAATGCTTTTAACAGTGAGGAGCTTTCTGTTATTCAAAACTCTTCGGGAAATGGATTGAGCGCTGATGATAAAATCTTTCTGCTGAGTGTTTCAGAAGCGGAATTGTTATCTCCGGAACAGCTCAAGGCGAATGCGACTCCGTTTTCTGCTTTATGCGGGTTGAATCTTAACAGCAATCAGAAGACCGCGTCATGGTGGCTCAGAAACATCGCCGGTATAAGCAGTTCAGCTTACGTCTGGTCTGAAGGGAAAGAGATCGTACGAGACGGGATCGCTCAGAGCAGCAATATGGGTATACGGCCTGCAATGTGGATCGAACTTACGCCCACAGTCTTAGCGACACTTAGAAACGCAGATTAGAATTATTGAACTGACTGATTGACGGATTGATTAAAATGGAGGAAATCGATATGAATAAACGTAAATTTATTTTTAATGCTGTTATAAGACCGGTCGCTGCCCTGCTGGCCGTTTTCGGCGTACTGTCATTGTCCGCGTGCAGGCAGAGAGATCCGAAAGAAGGGACTCGGGTATCAGCTTCTCCGTTCGATATGCCGGAGACAACAGAGCCTGCCGTGCCTGCACAAGATTCCGTGACCGGAAGCATTGTCCTCGGCGTACCGGAACAGTATCAGAAAAACGACACGGATGCACTTGCGAAATTCGTTGTGGCGTTTAATAAAAAATATCCGGGCATCAGCGTGACCTTCAATACAGTTAAAGACGCTAAAGCAGCCCTTACGGCTCAAAAAGGAACGGATGATTACGCTGACGTCGTTTTCTTTCCCGGTTCGGAGGCGTTTGAATATGCTTACGTCGATAAGACGCTCATGTGCCTCGACCAGATCATCGCGGATACCGGTGCAAGGTATGATGTCTATTACGGAGTATTTGAATCATCTACGGTGGGGAAAGAACAGTATGCGATAGGCACGAACTGCGATCCGCTGGTGCTTATTTATGATAAAGACGCGACAGACAGGGTACTTCCGGGCCGTACGATCGGCGGAAAGTGGAATTTTAATGAGTTTTGCGATATCTGTCTGGAGATAGGGCAGGCTGATGAAACGCTTGCCGGCGCTCAGCTCGATTTAGAATATGAACCTGTATTCCTGACTCTGTTAAGGGTATATGAGGCTTCCGGAATAAAAGCCTGGGCTGATCCGGAAAAATGCAAGGTAGACATACGTTATTATAATTCATTGACTGAAATTGATAAATTAATATATTCGTACGGGTGCGCGATCATTCCCGCATACGATGTTTTTGAAGGCACCGGCAATCCTCCGGATTTCGGTGTGGCAAAAGACGTCAGCGATGCTCTGGAGAAAAGAACGCCTGTTTTCCGCGCGACGCTTTTGAGCCGGCTCGGCAATATCGCCGCTGAATATGAAGAAAAAGGAATCAATTGGGACGTAGCTCCGTTCCCGCGGTCGGGTGCTGACGATACTCGTTCGTGCACGGCTGTCGGAACTGATTGTTTCGGTATCAGAAATGATACGGATTCGGCCGGGGCAGCGTCAATATTCGTCTCATTTGCTTTAGATCCGGAAGGTCAATCGGTCCTGAATTTATCTCGCGGGACGCTTCCGTCGCTGTCGTCTCTTCCTGCCGGTGATTATATCGGTGTTCTGAGCGGCGTTAATACTTCCGGAAAGAACTTTTATGCCTGTATACCCGAACGTGAAGAAACTGTTCCGGCCTCGCTTTCATGCTATATGCCTCCTGTAATCGTAGAAAGGGCACGCGCAAAGATGTCGACTATGACCGGAAGAACTATAAAAGGAGCAGACTACTGGCTCGCTATCCTTAACGATCGCGATCTGTCTGAACGCTGGGTCGTATGGCAGCATGAACGTTCAGAATAGACGCAGATTTAGACTCGAAAGAACATTTTGCCTCCAAAATCATATTGCAAACTATCCCGCGATTTGGTACAATTACCATCGGTCGAATGTGGCTTTCGCACGATGCGCAGGTTACGGCTTCGACCGCAGTGCATTCAATTTTTAAGGAGATGTTTTTGATATGCCGTTAGTAACTTCAAAAGAAATGTTTGCAAAAGCGTATAATGGCGGATATGCCATCGGTGCTTTTAACGTGAACAACATGGAGATCGTTCAGGGTATTACCGAGGCCTGCAAAGAGGAGAACGCCCCCGTTATCCTTCAGGTTTCGAAAGGCGCGAGAGCTTACGCGAACCATACTTACCTTGTTAAGCTGGTAGAGGCTGCTGTTATCGAATGCCCCGATATCCCGATCGTGCTGCACCTTGACCACGGCCCGGATTTCGAAACCTGCAAATCTTGCATTGACGGCGGATTCACTTCCGTTATGATCGACGCTTCTTCCAAACCTTTTGATGAGAATATAGAGATCACGCGCAGAGTCGTAGAGTATGCTCACGAACACGGCGTAGTGGTAGAAGCCGAACTCGGAACATTGTCCGGTATCGAGGACGAAGTTAAAGTGGCAGAAGGCTGCGCGTCCTACACGAGACCTGAAGAAGTTGAAGAATTCGTTACCCGCACGGGCTGCGACTCTCTTGCCATCGCCATCGGTACTTCCCACGGCGCATACAAGTTCAAGCCCGGAACGAAACCCCAGCTCCGCTTCGACGTGCTCCATGAGTGCGAGAAGAGACTGCCCGGTTTCCCGATCGTCCTTCACGGCTCTTCATCAGTTCCTCAGGAATACGTAACGATGATCAACGAAAACGGCGGCGCTATGCCGGGCGCTATCGGCGTACCCGAGGAGCAGCTCCGCGAAGCGGCCAGATCCGCAGTCTGCAAGATCAATATCGACTCCGACCTCCGCCTCGCCATGATAGGTACGATCCGCAAGTTCTTCAACGAGCATCCGGATAAATTTGACCCCAGAGAGTACCTGAAGCCCGCAAGAGCTAACATCAAGGAACTTGTCCGTCATAAACTCCGCGACGTTCTCGGCTGCAGCGGGAAAGCCTGAAACCAAATAAGTTGATTGCGGGGCTTCGCAAACCGCGAAGCCCTGATTTTTAATAAAATATGAGGTGAACTACCATGAGCAAATTAATCGGTGCGGCTATTTTCGGCCAGTCCGGCGGACCTTCTTCCGTTATTAACTCCAGCGCTGCCGGCGTGTTCCAGACTGCGCTTAAAGAAGAATGCATCACTAAAGTATACGGCGCCGCTCACGGCATCCGCGGTATGCTTGACGAAGAATTTTACGACATGAGCAAGGAAGATCCGTATGAGATCGAACTGCTCAAGACCACCCCGTCTTCCGCGCTCGGATCCGTTCGTTATAAGCTGAAGGACGCCGACGTCGATGACACTGATTACAAACGTCTCCTCGAAGTCTTTAAGAAGTATAATATCCGCTATTTCTTCTATAACGGCGGAAACGATTCCATGGATACCTGCAATAAGATAAGCAAGTATATGCAGAAATCCGGGTATGAGATGCGCGTTATGGGCGTGCCTAAGACGATCGATAACGACCTTTACGGCACAGACCATTGCCCGGGGTACGGATCCGCGGCTAAATACGTTGCCACCTCTACGATGGAGGTCTATCAGGACGCGAGAGTGTACGATACCGGTATGGTAGCGGTCCTCGAGGTCATGGGGCGCCACGCAGGCTGGCTTACCGCATCTACGGCTCTCGCTGCTTATAAAGGCATGGGGCCGGATCTCATTTACGTGCCGGAACTGCCGTTC
>JAGCTF010000086.1 GCA_017963755.1 Clostridia bacterium
AACGAACTTACGCGCCGCCTTTCGGATGCGGGCGTCAATGTTTCTCTTGTTCACCGGGATATCGGAAGGTGAAGGGAGTTAAGAGGCGAACCGAGTGATGGCACGAATTTTGGGTCTCATGCGAACCCCGGAATCGGTTCGCATTTCGGTCAAAGCACGAACCGGATGATGACACGAATTTTGGGTCTCATGCGTTCCCTTCATTAATTCGCAGTTCGGTCAAACAAAATTCTTAGTCATTCACTCGGCTTCGCAGAAGTTCAAATGAAGTTTAGGGAGTTCAGAGTTCAGAGTTAAGAGTTCAGAGTTAAGGGTTAAGAGTTCAGAGTTAAGAGTTCAGAGTTCAGAGTTCAGAGCTCAGAGTTAAGGGTTAAGAGTTAAAGGTTCAGTGTTGCCGGTTACTGACTGCTCGTTCCTCGCGCAAATTTTTTGTTGACTATTGATTTTATGTATGGTAGAATATCTGTTGTTGATAAAGTATATCACACTTGGAGGTTTTGATAATGACGAAAACAAGAACGATAAAAATTCTGGTTGCAGCGGTTCTCGCGATGGTAATTGCTCTTTCTATGTTTGCTTGCAAGAAGGATGACGGTCCGAAAGAGACCCACATTTTCGCTAACAGGTATATCAACCAGCGCTTCTATTACAGCCAGGGTTATCCCGATGACTGGAGATTCACCGCAGGAAACGATGAATACGAACTTGCAGAACTTCATACTTACGGAAATACTGAAGGTTATCTGTGCGCCAAGTTCTTCCCTGTAGGAGCTGACGGACAGCCTGATCCCGACGTAACGTACAGCGTTTATAAATACAATACGAACAGCATGATGAATACGCTGAACGGTATTACCGAAAATCTTATGAATCCTGATTCTACGTACTACATCAACGACGTATTTGTAGAAGAAGAGATGAACCGTGACTCTTTCGTTTTCACCACCGAGTGGGAGCAGGAGAAACCCAACCACTTCCAGTGGAATACCGCTAACTACAAGTTCGTCAGAGACGGCGAAGACTGGACCGGTAAGTTCTATGTATCGACCGGTAACGCTACCTGGCTCTTCCTTGTCTGCATGGAGACCAAAGACAGCAAATGGGATGCTACTCTAAAGACCTTCCAGGATATGATGAGCGACTTCGGTTTCGAAGGATTCGAGAAGACCGACGAGAAGAAATAATGAGTTTGCGTGAGCAGATCATATTAAACTGATACCTTAGATGAATAGCGGTTCTTCGGGACCGCTATTCTTTTTCTGACCGTACGGCGCTGCAATGCAAAATAACGGGCCTGGCGGCCGTTTTAAGGCGGGGATGACTGATATATGGTAAAATTTACCGTCAATGATAAAGAGGGCGGGA
The DNA here is from genome assembly GCA_017963755.1 of Clostridia bacterium. GTDB lineage: Bacteria > Bacillota > Clostridia > UBA1212 > UBA1255 > UBA1255. The sequence goes on from JAGCTF010000086.1 coordinate 1,366, forward strand.
AACGGCTCAAAAGCGTGTTTTTTGAGCGTTACCCGAATATTCCGTCAGGTGCGTTTTTCAGGGCGCTGAGGAACAGGGACGTAAAGATCAACGGGACCCGTACTGGCGACGTTGCCGCCATACTGGAAGCGGGGGACGAGGTCACTGTTTACGTTGACGCGCGGGCGGCTGAAGAGCCCGAGGTGCGTACAGTATTTGAAAACGAATATATCGTCATTGCCGAAAAACCGCAGGGGCTGCTGAGCGAGCCAGACGCGAACAGGCCGGGGGAGGCGTCGCTGATAGAGCTCGTGCGCGCTCAGATTACGAATGCTGAAAACAGCGAGGCGCAATACGAACTGTGCCACAGGCTTGACCGCAATACCGGCGGCATGATCTTCATAAGCAAAAAGCCCGGGATCACCGCGGCAGTAAAGGAAGCACTTAATGCGAGATATTACAAAAAAATATACACGGCGCTCGTTATCGGCGATGCGCGAGGCATCCTTCCTCCTGACGGCGGGTGGGTGTTTTTCAAGGCGCAGCTGCGCAAAGATGACAGCTCCAGCCGCGTTTTCGTTTCGGAAAGACCTTCGGCCGGGTCAAGGGAGATCATAACCGGTCTGCGTTTCGCCGGGCTTTCCGGCATCCCCGGCGCTTCCCGCGCAGACAACACCCGTGCCGCGCTTCCTCTTATTTCGCGAGTGGAGGCAATGCTTGTCACCGGCCGCACCCACCAGCTTCGCGCCCATCTCGCTTTCCTCGGCTATCCGATCGCGGGCGACGGCAAATACGGCAGCGAGGCGGTCAACAGGCTTGCCGGCCTTAAATATCAGGCGCTCTGGGCGTCAAGATACGAATTCGATCCTGATGCGGCCGCTGTTTTTGCAGGCAAAACGATAGCAGGCGTGCCGGTCGCGTCGATTTTGCCCGAGACAGTTTTTGAATCCGAACCGAGGTTTAAATAGAGTTAAGAGGCGAGCCGGATAATGGCACGAATTTTGGGCCTCATGCGAACCCCGGTCAGTAAATTGGCGAAGATCACCGGCAGATAATAAAAAATCCCGCGGACGTTTAGCACGTGCCGCGGGATCTTTTTATTAATTTAGTTAAGCTTCGTTATGGATCAGAAAGCTCTCTTCTTCATGAAGACAACAGCCGCACCCATAGCAAGAACAGCGATAACTGCGAACATTGCCACGGTCATATCGCCGGTAGCGGGAACTTCTTCGGGAACACCGATGAATGTGAAGCTGGTGTTCGGAGGAGTTGCGGGGCCGGTAGCAACGAGAGTCTCGTCAAGTTTAACAACTGCGCCGTTAGCGAGTTTAACGATAGCAACGATCTTGTTCGTGCCCTTAAGAGCAGTGGCGTCGATCTCGATCTGGAAGCGGGAAGCGTTTGCGCCGCCTGCATCTTTAACAGCCTGCTCAGTTTCAGCAGCGAAATCGCCGAATACGTTCTTGCCGTTGACCTGATAGCCGAAGGAATCGATCTCTTCTGCGAATCCGATCCAGCCGCGAAGAACGAGTTTGCTGACAGAACCGTCAGAACCGTCAACTGTTCTGTTGACTTCGTCAAGTTTGTCGGAAGCAGCGCCGTCGGGTTTACCGAAGTTGAGCACGTCGTTTACAAAGAACGAGTCGAAAGAAGCATTGTTATAGGTGTATTCGCCTGCGGGTTCGGTAGCGGGCTCGGTAGCGGGCTCGGTCTCAGCAGGATCAACGATCACGAGTTTGCAGTGAGTGTCAGGCCAGAATGAAGCTTCGCTGCCGTTCTGGAAGCAAAGAGCGCCTTCTTCATTGACGGCAGTGAAGCACCAGAAACCGATCGATTCGGAACCGTCTAATGTGAATTCAGCAAGGTAAGAGCCTGCGGGAAGGTCTTTATCAAGGGTGTACGTTGCATTGTTATTATCGGCATGATCAGTGACCGCACCGGAAGCCAGAACAGCTCCGCCTACGGAAGAATCATAATCGCCGTCCCATTTATAAACTTCAACGATAGCATCGCTGCCGCTCTCGTGGAAGCCCCACGTAGGACTCTGAACACCGATGATCTCGCGAAGAGCGTATCCTTCGGGTACGTCGATAACGATAGCGATCGGGCCTTCGGTAAGGTTATGAGGATCTCTGCCGGAACCGGAGTACATCGGCACTTCAAAGATCTCATCGCCTGCGTTAGGAAGTTTCTTGAAATAATTCGAAACACTGCTATCGGTAAAATCTACGTAGAATGCGAAAGGCTCGTCATTAGTGAACGCAAGTCTGACGTTCGAATAAAGGTTCTTGGTATTAGCCACTGGAAGAACCATATAACCCTCGTCAGAAGTGACTTTGAAGCGGACCGAATAGATTCCCTTTGGAAGTGTTTTACCAAAATCAAAATAGATACCTTCTGCCGCGTCGCCTGCAGGATTAACAGTCTGCTTGAATACGGGCGTGCCTTTTACGCTCGTCTCGTAATCGGTATCGAAGTTAAATATTTCGAAGTCATACGTTACCAGCGGCGCGTTCGTTCCGTTGCTGTTCCAGTACTGCGGTAAACCAAGGCCTACGAAATCAGAAGCGGTGCTGAAAGTAACTCCGTGAGAGTCCTTTCTTCCATCTGTGTTTCCGGTCCAGAGGCCAACGTTTACGCCGCCGTCTACTTCATATGTGAATACGCGCGTGGGGTCTTCAGCAAATGAAGAAATGACGAACAGGCTTGCAACCAGTGCAAGAGCAATGACAATAGTCAAAAGCTTTTTCATTATTATTTCCTCCTTTTTATTATCATCCGGTGATCGATTTTTGCCGGACAATTATTCATTCAAAATTATATAGCATTATTTGTCGGCTTGTCAACAAAAAATCTGCATCGCTGAGCTCTTTTATGCTTTTTTCTTCTTTTTTACGACCAGAATGATCACGCTCGCGGCAATGACCGCCAGCGCGCATGCGGTTATAATTACAGGAACAACAGGGAACGATTTGTCAGACTTGGGAACCGTATCGTCTTTTCCCTGATCGCCGCCTTCACCCGTAGGCTTTGGAGCAGTCGTAACGTCAGGCGCTGCAGTCGCAGCCTGTGCATCTGTCGGAGCTTCTGTCGCAGGCTCGTCCGTAGGAGCAGCAGTGGGTTCTTCCGTGGGCTCGGGGCCGAGATCACCGACGAGCGCGTATGCTGCTTTCATCGCCGGGCAATAATCCAGCTGGAGGCCGTATTCGTAGAACAGCCACTCATCCGAAGGCTCGTATCCGCCCTGATAATACCCGATCGCACCGGAATTTGACCGCCTGATAACGATCAGATACGCGTTTCCGTAGCGTAGCTTCGAGCCGAACTTCAGCGTCAGGTTCGAATTGTCCTTGTGGTCAAGGATCTCGCCGTTGTCGATCTCTTTAGTGACAATGCTTTCTTCGTAATCTCCCGTCCATTTGTATACTTCGTACGTTACGTCGGAATCGGGATTCGGATTCGCCCAGGTCGGAGCTTCTGTAAGAGATATAGAGTAAAGTACCTGCCCCTCGGGCACTACGGGGGTGACAATACCGAATTCGAATATCGGGTGGGGCACCGCACCTTCGCGTTTGAAGATCGTCTTTTCGGGCTGGATCTCAATATCTGCGTCTTTGCCTTCAAGGTTCAGGAAGTAATCCGAAACGCCCTCGGTCTTTTCGCATTCGATAAAGAAAATGAACGGGCCGCGGCTGTCAAATTCGATCTTGTTTTCCGAATAGATCAGTTCGCCGATCGGGAGCACGGAGTACGGGAAGGAGCCTTCAACGTCAAGGTCTTTAGCGGTAAGCTGTGTGATCCGGAACAGGTATTGTCCGGCGCTTTTCGCTGTTTCGAACACGAAATGCGGAAGTTCTTTGCTGTCTCCGTTGAAATAAACGTCTTCGCTGAATACCGGCGTGCCTTTTAGCGTCTTATTTGCATCTGTGTCCCACGCAAACAGTTCGAATCTGACGGTACAGTCGGATTTGTTCGCCTCGATACCTGCATACAGTTCCGGAAGGCCGATACCTTTCAAAGGCGCCGCGCAGTTGAAAATGACGTAATCTGTACCGGTACACGTGCCGTCCGGCTCAAAATTACTGAACCAAATCGACGCAGAATACCCCTGACTTTCATCGTAGGCATTCACCCTTATCGTGTTGTCGTCAATACCCGCCTGTTCTGCGCCGTCAACGGGTTCCGCATAAACTGCCTGCATTCCGAACGCCGAAAGCGTCAATGCGATCACAAGCATAATGGTTAAAAGCTGCTTCATACTGATTTCCTCCTTTTATCATAAATTGCTATTTGCAATTTGTCATTTGCCATTTGCAATTTGCCATCATCCGCTTCGCCTCTAAACTCTGAACTCTGAACTCTTAACTCTTAACTCCCTAAACTCCATTTGAACTTATGCGAAGCCGAGTGAATGGCTAAGAATTTTGTTTGACCGAAATGCGAACCGATTCCGGGGTTCGCATGAGACCCAAAATTCGTGTCATCACTCG
>JAGCTF010000087.1 GCA_017963755.1 Clostridia bacterium
GTATTTTTTCCCCGTTTCGCCGCCTTCAGATACAGGTTCGGTGACGATTTCGACAATTTCTCCCTGCTTGAGCGATAAATTCGGCGTCTTTTCCAGCTCGTGCTTCATATAGATCTGATACTGGCGGCGGTCTATCTGCGCCCTTGGAGAGTATACGGCCGGACCTTTTCCGCGGTTCAAAAAACGCACCTGAATAGCAGTTGCATCAGCCGCTCTGCCCATTGTCCCGCCCAGCGCGTCTATTTCTCTTACGAGCTGCCCTTTGGCAGTACCTCCGATGCTCGGATTACACGCCATATTCGCTATCCCGTCGAGCGTTACGGCAAAAACCACTGTTTTAAAGCCCATTTTAGCCGCGGCAAGTGCAGCTTCACAGCCCGCATGCCCTGCGCCTATAACGGCCACGTCAAATTCTCCGAAGCATCTTCTTTCTTTTGTATCTTTATCAACTGCGCCAAAAGTTTCGCTCATATTATCGCCCGTCTTATTTACCTAAACAGAATTTGCTGAAAATCATATCGACAACGTCGTCCGTGACGTTGCGCCCCGTTATCTCCCCCAGCGCATTTGCGCAATCCCAGACGTCGTATGCAATGAAATCGAGGGGGCGTTTTTCTTCTGCGCTTAAGATCGCGCGGTCAATAGATAATATCGCACGGTCAACAAGCGCTTTATGTCTTTCTCCGGTCAATATCGAGCCTCCGCTTCCGGCGCCGTGTTTTTCCAGATATTCACGTATCTTTCCGGAAATTGCAGCCGCCCCGCCGTTTTTTACAGAGATATATAATATATCTTCCGGGTCTAAGCCGGCTTTTGTCAATATTTCGACGTTTTTTGCGCCGTTTTCGGCGGAAAAATGGTTTTTATATGCGTCAAGTTCCGCTTCTGTTAAAAGATCGCACTTGTTTACAGCTAAAATTATATGTTTTTTCGTTTTCGAGGCGGAAATCTTGCCGAGCATAGCAAGTTCTTCGTCCAGATTGCCCGCCGGATCCATTAAAAAGATGACAACGTCCGCGCGCGCCGCTTCGTTCATTGCCCTCTCGACCCCTATTTTTTCGACCGGGTCGTCGGCGTCTCTCAGTCCGGCGGTATCGGTCAATATCACCGGATATCCGCTGATCTCCATTCCCTCTTCAAGCGTGTCGCGCGTGGTTCCGGGAATGTCCGTGACGATCGCGCGGCCAAAACCTAATAAAGCATTTAGAAGCGAAGATTTACCGGCATTCGGCCTCCCTGCGATTGCCACCCGCAGTCCTTCCCGCACGATCCTTCCCTGCTCGTAAGTCGCGGCAAGCTCTTTAAGCGCCTCTCCCGTCCCTTTTAGCGACGAAAGCGCTTCTGTAATGATCTGCTCGTCCTCGTCATACTCGGGATAATCTATTGCCACCTCGAGCCGGGCAAGCGTTTCGCCTATCATTTGTGCGTGGTGATCGACGAGCGCACCGAGTTTTCCGGACATCTGATCCATTGCCGCCCTGCGCGACTCTTCCGTGCGCGCCTGGATCATGTCGGCAACGGCTTCCGCCTGCGTCAGATCGATCCTTCCGTTTAAAAACGCTCTTTTCGTAAATTCTCCCGGTTCCGCCGGACGTACTCCAGCCCTGAACAATATCCCGAGCACGCGGCGCATCACGGCACTGCCGCCGTGAGTGTTGATCTCGACAACGTCTTCCCCCGTATAGGACTTAGGCGCGCGCATCACAGACACGAGACATTCGTCAACAAATTCCGGAACGCCGTCGTTCTCCTCTTTTTCGCCTGAAAATGTCGCCGGATCATATATGTATCCGTGTTTCAGTGTAAAAGCAGACATACGGACCACCTCGTGTGCGGTCCGTATGCAATATGTTTCGCTGTTTTTTCGCTTTGACGCAAAAATACCGTCTACTGTCCCGATCGCATCAGGACCGCTCACGCGTATGATTCCGATGCCTCCGCTTCCGGGAGGAGTGGAGATTGCGCCTATAGTATCGCCTTTCATGGTCTTTCCTTAAATCAGAACACTTTTACGTAAGGCTTCGGTTTAACGACAACGTATCTGTAGGGTTCCTCTCCCTCGCTCTCGGTTATAACACGTGTGTTACCCTGAAGCGCCGTATGGATTATTCTGCGCTCGGAAGCAGGCATAGCTGCCATAGGAACCGGCTTCTTGAACTTTGCGGCCTTGGATGCGGCCCTGTTTGCCATACTGATCAAAGTCTGCTCGCGGTGTTTGCGGTAATCGGCCACGTCGATGTGAACGCGCACGTAATCTCCGCCGTCTTTATTAGCTACAACGCCTGCCAGGGTATTGATTGCGTAAAGCGTATCTCCGTGCTTTCCGATAAGATATGCCACGTCAGTTCCCGAAATATCCGCTTTTATCACGGCCTGACCGTCTTCTTCTTCCTCGCGGATATAAAATTTAATATCTGAATCGTCAGAATCTTTGCTGGACTCAAGTAAGAGGTCAAGAAATTCAGTCACTCTTCTTATCGGAGAAATGCTTTCGGTAACGCGCACAACGGCATCTCTGCCTCCGACGATACCGAGCACCGCTTTCGCACCGCTGTCAAGGATTTCGACGTCAACGTCTTCCTGATCCAGTCCTAATTCTGTCAATGCCAGTTCAATGGCTTCCTCCACTGTCTTCGCGGTTTTTTCTACGGATCTTGCCATTTCAGACACTTCCTTCCTTCTTCTTTATGTTGAACAGCTTTTTAATCAGGATCGTCTGCAGAATGTTGAAAAGATTGCTGACGGTCCAATAAAAACCAAGTCCGGCCGGAACCATAAACGCTATAACGAACGTCATCAGAGGCAGAAACTTTGTAATGCTCGCAAGTCCGCCGGGCTGTGGATTCTCGCTGTCTTTTTTCTTTTTCGGTCCATTATTGATCCTGTTGGTTATCCACATCTGTAAATAGGATGAACCAACGGCTAAAAACGGGATGATCAAAATCGGAAGATAGATCTTCCACTCGTTTCCGTAAGTCCAGAACTGAATTTTAGGAGTAACACCGAGATCAAATATTTTAAGAAATCTCATATTAACCAGACTTTTTTCGCTGATCTCGGCAGGTATTTTATCAACGTTATTAAGAAAATAAGAGTTTATACCTATTTCATCCGTGACCCTGACACCGGTGGCGGCGACAAGATTCCTGAGTCTTAAAATAACAGCTGAACTGATTCCCGCAATATATGTGAGCGGCTGACGGACGATCTGATAAATGATAATAATAAGAGGAAACTGTATCAGCATAGGAAGGCATCCGCTCATAGGACTTATATTATATTTAGAATATAAGTTCATCTGCTCTTCCTGTATCCGTTTATTATCGCCCTTGTATTTATTTCTTATAGCCTCAAGTTCGGGAGCAATGGCCTGCTGCCGCTCCATACTTCTTTGCTGCTTGATACTGAGCGGTAAAAATAAAATTTTAACAAACAGAGTAAACACAATAATGGCAAGTCCGTAGTTATGGAATGCCAGATTATTGTATATAAACTCCATCAGAACCCCGAAGGGTCTCGCTATAAAATCCATACTGTAAACTAACCTTTCTAAGGAACCTGATCAATGCCGCCTTTGCAAAAAGGATTGCAGCGGAGCAATCTGTACGCAGCAAGCGCTCCCCCTTTAAAAACACCGTGTTTTTTAATAGCCTGTATGGCATACTCACTGCAGGACGGATAAAATCTGCAGCACGGTTTTTTCAAAGGAGAAATATATTTTTGATACACTTTTATAGGCGCTATGCAAGCTTCTCTAAGCATAATAAATCCAGTTTTTCAATAAGTCTAAGCGATTCGGAATAGATCTCATTATAAGAAGGAACGTATTCGGCTTTCAGTTTTCTGTTCTGTGCGGCGGCAATCTTCTTCCCGTTGCGAACCATAAAGACCAGATCGTAGCCTTTTTTCATTCCGGGCAATATCTTTCTGTAGCTTTCGCGTATAAGCCTCTTTATCCGGTTCCGCTGGACGCTGTTTCCAAACTTACGGCCTACGGAAATACCCAGCCGGTTCTTTTCCTTCCGGTCCGGGACTGCGTAAACGACCAGAAATCTTCCCGCTTTATATTTTCCCTTTTTATATGCTCTTTGAAATTCCCTGTTTTGCTTGAGCGTAGCAGTCATCAGTTTTCTCCGGACGGACAGCCCGCGTAAACGGGCCTGCGCATCCTTCGCATCATTATGCAGAAATGACTTTTCGTCCCTTCAGACTTCTTCTTCTAAGTACTTTTTTGCCGTTTGCAGTGCTCATTCTGGATCTGAATCCGTGAACTTTCTTTCTCTGTTTTGTTTTGGGCTGAAAAGGTCTGATCATCTTTCAGCACCTCCTGTTTGTTATTTATTTTTGCCTTTCTGTGCCACAAATCTTATGGCGAAAAAAGAGCAAATTGGATTTTAACATTTATTAATTGCAATGTCAATTTGATTTTTTTACGATTTCTCTCCACCGGTATTTTCCGACCCGCTTTCCTGACCGAGCACACGCCTGTAAACGTCGATCATTTCGCGGCCAACTTTATGTATCTCGCGCGATCTTGCCACCTCGAACCCGGCCTCGGTCAGAGGCGGGAGGCGCCCCTCAAGAATATCGCAGATCTTCTGCTCAAACCCGTCGACAGAATCGGCCATATAAGTATTGACGCCGTCGATCAGCCATCCTTCGAACACGGGAATGTTGCGGACAAGTGTTTTCTGGCCGCACGCGCATGCTTCCATCGCCGGTATTCCCTCGGTCTCTTCAAGCGTCGGGAACCAGTAAAGATCCGCACCGTTGAGCGCTTCTTTTATGCCGGAAGGCTCAACGTATCCCGGAAATTGCAGGTTAGGCAGCCTGGTTTTTACCGCTTTTCGTATCTTTCGCGGCACGATTGCAAGATTCGTGTGGCCAAACCATATAAATTTGTACTGCGGAAGTCTTTTTGCCATTTCGACAAAATCGAGGATCCCTTTGCGCTCCAGATACAGTCCGATCCCGACGACAACTTTATCTTCCTTGCCGAATCCGTACTTTTCGCGGAAACGTTCCCCCGCCTCCTTATCCGGGCAGAAGAACGAAAGGTCAATTCCGTTCGATATTGCCGTTATATTTTTGAGTCCGTACCCTTCGAGCAGCCGCTTTGAATACGGCGTAGGGGTAATTATAGCATCGCCCTGCGAGTAGCATTTACATATCCATTTTTTAAACAGCGGCGCTATCAGGTTTGAAAGAATGAATGAATTTCTGAAATCTTCTTCAGTGGAATGCGCGTGGTATACGACTTTTCCGCCTTTCCGGTGCTCTTTTTTTGCCAGATGATACGATCTCAGCCCGTAATAATTGATATGAATAATATCGTGCGCTTCTTTGGGAGATTTCGTATACTCTATACCGTTCTCCTCCAGCGCTCTCATCTGGTGGCGTATCGCTTTGCCGAGGCCGGATTGCCCCGTTAATTTTTCAAATTCCGTATAAAGCAGTATTTTCATGTCACTTTATTAATGGATACTCTCTGTTTTCCCTTTAAGCCGCTCTTCGGCTTTTCTTTCTACGATCACGTCATACCGTTTTCTTGCGGCGCGGATGGAATCCTCCCACGACAGATACAGATCGTTTTGAGCGTTTACTCCGAGCTCCGTAAGAAAACCCGGGTTTTTAGACGCGTTCAGCAGCACTTTTGCAAAACTTTCAGCCGTTTCTTCGGGGGCAAGCAGCCCTGAAACGCCGTCAATTACTCCCTCCGACGCACAACTTCCTTCGACAAGCACCGAAGCGCATGCACACGCCGCAGCTTCCTTGACGACGAGCCCAGACGTGTCGTACGTTGACGGAAACAGGAAAAGATCTGCGCGGCTGAAAAATGCCTTGACCTTCTCACGGTCTTTGACAGCACCCGTAAAGATCACGTTGCCTCCAAGCCCGATCTCCGCCGCGTATTCTTCTATTGATACTCTGTCCGTCCCGTCTCCGACAAAAAACGCTTTAAAATCAACGCCTTCGTTCTGAAGTATTTTCAGCGCGTCAAGCGATATTTTAGCATTTTTATACCACATCATTCTGCCGCAGTACAGAAAAACGAGCGGCGTGTCTGCAGTTCCGTATTTAATGTCGAGCTCACGGATCAGCTCGTCAGATGCTTTGCCCTTCTCAAAATCGGTTCCGTTGGGCATAACTATCGGTTCTTTTTCATAACCGATCTTTTTAAGGCTCTCCTTTGTCCCCTCGGAAACCACCCAGACTTCATCCGCTTTCTTCATATTGTTGAGCACAAACCATTTCGAAATGCGGTTGAATCTTTTGTTTGATACGTAGCGGTCAATATCCAGGTCAAATTTTGTATGATACGTTATCAGTATCGGTGGCGGCGATTCCATACGCATAAGGACCTGGTCAACGAGTACGGATGACGCAAATGGCGAGTGGATGTGCACCAGATCAAAGTTTTTCTTGCTGATGTTGTGTATAGAAATCGGCGCAAACGGATTTCCTACCCTGTACGGCATCTCGCCGTGAAAATTTAACGAATTGTAACGGTAAACTTCAAAAGGATATTCATCCTTTACTCCGGGATATTTTGGCGTTACGACCGTAACCTGATCACCTAATTCGGTCAATACTTTTGCATAATTGAGCATGCAGTTTGCGACTCCGTCAATGAAAGGAGGAAATGAGTCGTTAAATAATCCTATTCTCACTCTTCCCGCCCCCCTTCATTTTCAGCAGCATACGCCGCAGCTTCGGGTAACACTTCCGCATTTGCTTTGGCAGATTTTCTTTTTACCTTCCCGATGTTCATCGCAAAAAATACGCCGACAATTATCGTAAGATAGAAGCTTATAAATCTCCAGATGATCACAGCCAGGCTTATCTGCCCTTCTTCCGGGAAAAACGACCCGAAAAACAGCGCAACTGATGCTTCGGCACCAACTCCCGCCCCGGGAATGGGTACAAAAGAAGAAACCATAAGCACAAACCCCTGTGCTGCGATTATCGTAACCAGGCTGACCGCACTCAGTCCGAAAGACCTGTAAATAAAGAACGTCACGGAAAAATAGCACAGCAGCTGCAGCGTTGAAAATAACAATCCCGCCAAAAGCACCGGCATGTGATGAAACAGCCCTCTGAACGTTGAATGAAACAGAGAAAGGCTCTCTTCCGCTTTCTCCAGGGCCTCTTCTCTATTTTTAACAATACGCAGTTTAGCTCCGAGCTTAATCAATCCTCTGTAGATCCCGTCGGCGATTCCTTTAAATACACCTATAACGATGATCGCCGCGAGAACTAAGATATTGATCGTGTAGCCTATAATGACGAGCCAGTAGAAATTCGGGACCGCGTCTTTGAAAAAGTCCCATTTAATAATGAGAAGGACCGTTGACAGTACCACCAGTGAGATCTGATAAATAATGAACTTCGCCATGAGAGCGCTGACGGTCACGCCCAAATTACGCCCTTTCTTCGTAAGATAATACGCCTGGAAAGGTTGCCCGCCGGTCGAAAACGGCGTTATAGCGGAAAAGTATTGTCCCCCCATCGTGACGATCAGGCTGTCGGAAAACGGCTCTTCGCCGTAAAAATCTTTTAAAAGAAAGTGCAGCGTCAACGTTTCAAACAGCCAGTATCCGATCATACAGCCTACAGAGCCCAGCAGCCATAAAGGATGGAGCTCGTGCAGCGATCTGATCAACGTTTTCGGATCATTTGAAAAAAGGATAAATCCTACAACTATCACGCCACAGGAAATACATATAAATAATTCTATTTTTCGCGATTTCACCTGAGGCGTCCTTCCTTTTTCTTTAGTAAAAGTAAAATATCCGGCCTTGCGGCCAATGCTCAGTGCTGTCTAGTTTACCACAAAGGCATATTAAAAGCAAGAGCACCCGCCTTTGCAGTCATACGGCGGCAATTTTCAAATTGTTTTGCGTTAAAATTCCCGGCTTTTTACCCTGTGTTTAAGTCCGCTTACGATCACTGCCGGCCATAAAAAACTGCCCGGAAAAGCACAAAAAATTATCCCCTATATATTGGGGAGTTATCCACAGCTAATTACAACACGTTGTGGATAACTTGTTTTTTTGCTGTTTTTTGCTCTATTTTCACTAAAATTATGTATTGCAAACAAATTTCGGAATCTGCTATATTTGCAGACGCATCGGCAGGAGGTGTTTTCCACAGCGGTAAACACAGCAGAAAGAGACCGCTTCCGTGTCCGATCAGACGAAATGACTTTTCAAGGTTACCGGCATAATATACGTCGCTCCTCTAAGCCGGCATAGCGGTATATCCTTTGAAATATAGATCAAAAGATAAAGCTTCCGTAATGTGTTTTTCCGTTCGGATGAATAAGTTATGTAAAATTCATACGAAAGGTCTTGGACGCAATGACTGCCCCGAGTTATACCGACAAACAGCTCAGCGCGATCTGGGCTAGCTGCCTTGACGAACTAAAAAAGGATATACCTCAAATAGAATATGATTCTTTCATTGACCCTATATGCCTTGAAGACATATCAGAGAATGTAGCATATCTTACTGTTCCCAGCGAGTTTTATATTCAGCAGATCGAAAAGAAGTATCATAATGCCATTAAATCTGCACTGATGGAATGCACTAAGTCATATCTTACCCTAAAATTCTTTGAAAAGGATAACTATACTAAAAAGCAGCCTTCCGTGGATAATCACAATCTGTTTGAATCGCATCTGAACAAACAGTATACGTTTGACTCGTTTATTGTCGGTAATAATAACCGTATGGCGTGCGCGGCTGCTATTGCTATCTCAGATTCCCCGGGAACTGCATATAATCCTTTCTTTATATACGGTCAGTCCGGACTCGGAAAAACGCATTTGATGCATGCTATCGGAAATAAGATACTCGAAAACGATCCTTCAAAGAAGGTTTTATACGTTACCGCCGAAACTTTCACGAACGAATTCGTTGACGCGATCACACATAAAACGAACGAAGAATTCAGAAACAAATACAGAAACATTGACGTTCTGCTTATTGACGACATACAGTTTCTTTCAAAAATGGAGCGCACGCAGGAAGAATTTTTCTACACCTTTAATGCTCTTTATGAAGCAAAACACCAGATCGTCATTTCGTGCGACAGCCCTCTGAACAAGATCGAGATACTGGAAGAGCGCCTTCGTACAAGATTCGCATGGGGACTTATCGCAGACGTTCAGGCGCCGGATTATGAAACGAAAGTGGCAATTCTGAACAGAAAAGCAGAAGAAAAAGCGATCGACGTTGACAACGAGATCCTTGACTACATCGCATCGTACACCGGCGACAATATCCGCGAGCTTGAAGGCGTAATTAATCACCTCTCTATGGCACTTCATCAGGGTCAGGAGATCGATATCAATCTCGCAAAAGAAGCTTTAAAACATATTTCAGATGATAATTTGCATGAAATCACCGAGGGTGTTATAATTGACTCGGTATCCAGATTTTTCGGCATAAGCGTTGAAGATCTGCTATCTAAAAAAAGAACGAAAGAACTGGTATTTCCGAGACAGATCGCGATGTATCTTTGCCGTACACTATTGGATATGTCCTTCCCTAACATAGGAAAGGCGTTCAACGGAAAAGATCACTCGACCGTTATGTACGCAGTAGAACAGATATCAAATCATATTGAAGTAAACAGTGAACTGCAGCATACGGTAGATAAACTCAAGAAATACATAAACAGCGGAAACGTAGCTTGAAATACGAAAAGAATCGCTGTCAGTTTAAGGACGTACACCGTCCTTTTACTGTATTGACCGGGTAATACGTATGTGTTATATATATGATTTTCCCGGGGTTTTCCATAGATATATTGTGGAAAAGTTGAAAAATTTTTGTGGAAAACTTTAGCGGTCATTCGAACTGTGGAAACTGTGGATAACTTTTGAAAAC
>JAGCTF010000088.1 GCA_017963755.1 Clostridia bacterium
AACTTCACGATTCCCTCCTGCTCGTCCTCTGGCCCGACTCGGAAGAGAGCAGCATCAAGGAGCTCAACGACTGCGTGGCGAAACTGCAGGAATTCTCCGCCAAAGGCGCGAACGGCATCTGCGCGGTACGTACGTTCAACAACAACCGCGGCAACGCCGGAACTATTTCAAATATCATACCCGAGAACGTGCCGCTGCTTGACGCTATCGCCGGGCGCGACGGCAAACGTACCTTCAGGTTCAAGACCGTACACCGCGGAGACGATTCGAGAGCGACGGACATCATCTCCAGATACGGACTGGACAAGAGCGACCTTCTGCTCCGGTTCAGGACAAACAGGAAATTCTGAGAGGAGGCGCGGCAATGTCTAAAATTAAACTGCTTGAACTTGTAAATGACGAACACATAAAAATACTGGGCGCAGACGACCTGCAGCTTGACCGCATCCCTGCACTGATATATCCGGATGATACGCCGGAGGACAACGAGAAGCGCAGTTACGCTGTTTCGGTGCTCAGGTCTCCCCTTTCAAAGCCTGAGAACATATCTCACCGCAGAGAGATCGCGCGGGACTTCCTCTCTTCAGACGCGCTTCTGGAGAAGCTCGAGGCGATATCCGGAGACGCTCAGGAATACAGGAAGAACTGGCAGGAAGACCGCCGTGCGCTGATCGCACAGCGCCATCAGGAAGACGCGGAAGGCTCCGCGGAACGCGATCTGTTTAATGCAAGCGCGGGCGCGAAACTTGAAATGGTTAAGCTGAATCTTTCGCGTTTTCTCGAACTTTCAGGGCGCCTCGGAAACCTGATAGACCTTCTGGCATCTTACACGTTGTACGCAGAAGGACTGCTCGAATTCAAGGAAACGTGCATAAGACTTTACGCGTCTTACGCCTTCTCGGACGTGCCCAGAGCGAAAAAACTGCTTGACGCCGATATAAATAATTTCACGGCCGAACTGCTGCTCGGGCTCAACGAAAATCTTGCGGTCGAATCGGTATCGCTTAATATGCTGTACACTGCGCGCGACGGTTCAGGAAAAGACGCGGAGCTTTCCGAAGCGGACAATTCCGTCCCTTCGATCGACGGGCTCGTCAATATCGATTCGCTCGTTCCGCTGCTACTGTCATCGATAGACGCGCTGAACGACCACACCGTAGAAGCGTGCGAAGAACTCATAGGCCTGTTCTCCGAATTATCGGACGAGCTCAGATTCTACCGCTTCTGCTACGATTTCTGCAAAAAACTCGGCGCCGCCGGAGCGCGTTTCATATTCCCTCAGGTCACAGACGCGGAATCTGCCGTAACGTCGGTACTCTCTCTGCGCGACCCGCTGGAAGTACTCTCGGGCGAAGGATTTGGAGCACCGCACGACATACTTCTCACGCCGGAACGCAGCGGAATCGTTGTCACCGGACCGGGCGGAGTAGGTAAAACGGCGCTGCTGCGCGCAGTCTGCACGGCGCAGATACTTGCCCAGTGCGGCCTTCCCGTCATCTGCCGCGACGCCTCCCTCTCAGTAAAGAGCGGAATATTCGTATGCTTCACCGACGTTTCCGACCCCGAGCGCGATCCGCTCAGAAGATTCGAATCGGAAGCACAGGCGATCGCCAAAATTATTGACAGCTTAACACCTTACGCGCTCGTTGCTCTGAACGAACTGTTCGAAACGGTGAACTTCGCCGACGCTTCCGACGCGCTGTACAACATTTTCTCGGTAATGACGCAGCACAATATCGCGTTCTTTGCCACCACCCATATGCCGCGCCTGGCCGAAAGATTTATCGAAGTTGACCGCATTACCGCGATGTCAATGTCAGGCAGCAGCCGCCTCGAGCCTATGAATACACATTGACCGGAGCCGGATGGCGTAATTTATCGACATGAACGACACATTGCTTATAATCGTCCTCACCGTCGCCGCGCTGTCATTTATCACGGCGCTTGCGGCTGTTATTATCCTTGCCTCAAATATGAAAACGCTTAAGCGTAATCAGGACGACGCGCGTAAAAAGAACGAACTCATCCCCCTTCTGTACCAGAGGATGGAGAGCTCTTCGGATGAACAGAGGCGGGCGGAGCATGAAAACGCGCAGAGGTTCAGCGAGTTTTCGCAGGAGAGCCTGAAGGCACAGCTGACGGCGCAGAAAGATATTGCCCGGGCGCTTCAGGATCTTCAGGAGAAGAACTACAACGAGAGCCGCAGGAACGCCGAGATTCTAAGAAACGAACTCGAAAAAATTCGCGGAACGGTTGACGAAAAGCTGAATGAAACGTTGACCTCGCGCCTCGACGCGTCTTTCCGCACCGTATCGCAGCAGCTTGAAAACGTGTACCGCTCCCTCGGCGAGATGAAAGAACTTTCCGTAAACGTTACGGACAACGTCAGCGGCCTTAACCGCATTCTTTCTAACGTTAAAGCCCGCGGTACGTGGGGCGAAGCACAGCTCAGAAACATTCTCGACGACATTGTCCCCACGCTCTATGAGACGAACGTGGCAACGAATCCGGACTCTCAGAAGCGCGTTGAATTTGCCGTAAAAATGCACACCGGCCTTGACAGCACCGTATTCCTGCCGATCGACTCGAAATTCCCGATCGAAGACTACGCGAGGCTGTGCAAAGCCACTGACGACGGCGATATAGCGCTCATGCAGGATGCGAGAAAAGCGCTCAGGATAAGGCTTCTGAGCGAGGCAAGATCCGTCTCGGAATATATCCACGAGCCGGAAACGGCGCCTTTCGCCGTTCTTTATCTGGCGACGGAAGGGCTTTACGCCGAACTTGCGTCCGATGAAGAACTGACCTCAAAGATCCGTTCCGATTATAAAGTGCTCATCTGCGGCCCTACGACCGTAGCCGCGCTGCTGAATTCGCTGGCAATGGGCATGCGTACTGTAGAGATCAACAGGAAGGCCGAAGAGATACGGCAGCTTCTGGCAATGATAAGGGATCAGTACGGCAGGTTCACCAGCCACCTTGCCAAAGTCAGGAAAAAGCTTTCGGAGGCGGAGGACGCGCTTGACGAAGCGGAGAAGCGAAACAGGATCATCACCAAAAAGCTTGAACGCGCTGAGCTGGGAAACAGTGAATCGGATATTTTTTCACTTCCCGAGTCGGACGACAGTTTCGACGTAAGCGGCGAAGATAAGCAGGAAGACGAATAAAACTTACCATAACAGGCGGAGGTAGAACGGTTTGTCCGTAAGCGTCACTTTTCTTAAAGGCGTAAAAGGAAAACGCCAGCAGCAGCTGCGCGAGCTGGGCGTCGAAACTGTTGACGACCTCGTAAGGCTGCTGCCGAGATATTACGAAGACCGCACGAAGATCGTGGGCGCAGGGGAATTGACCGAAGGAGCCTGCGTGACTCTGCGCTGCCGAATTATGCGCACGGCGTTCAGGCAGATAGACAGGAAACGTTCAGCGCTGAATCTCGTCGTCGAGGACGATACGGGGCGCGCAAATATTACTTTTTACAATCAGCGTTACAACCGGGACAAGTATGAAAAGGGCGCGGAGGCAATGTTTTTCGGTCGCGTTTCGAAGGGCTTTCGCGGGCTTGAGCTGATAAATCCGGAAGTGCTGATCCTTTCCGACCCGGAAAAAGGTATTTACGGCGCGGAAGAAGGCGGCGCTGATTTAAAGGATGATCCGCAGGCGGATGAGTTCAGCGGCATCTGGCCGGTCTATCCTCTCACAAAAGGTCTTTCTCAGAAACTGCTGCGGAAATATATTGCGGAGGCGCTGAAACTGCTGCCCCCCTTCCCCGAGACGCTCCCGGCCGGCCTGCTTAAAGAGACTGGCTTTCCCGGAAAAGACGAGGCGCTTCGCGGGATCCACAGGCCTGAGTCGCTCGAAGCCGGAGAGAGGTACAGGCGCAGGCTCGCATTCGACGAACTGCTCGAGACGCGGCTGATGCTGCTGATAATGAAGCAGAATTATACGGGCAGCCGCGACGGCATAAAATTCAAGCCGTCAGAACTCACGTTTATGCTTGAAAAAATGCTGCCTTTTGAACTAACAGATTCCCAGCAGGCGGTATGGCGCGATATCATCTCGGATATGACTTCAAAGAGGCCGATGAACAGGCTCGTGATGGGCGACGTGGGTTCGGGCAAGACAGTGCTGGCTATGCTCGCGATGTTGACCGCAGCCGGAAACGGTGTTCAGTCGGCTTTTATGGCTCCTACCGAAGTGCTGGCGGAACAGCACTACAACAATATTGCCCCGCTGTTCGGTAAACTCGGTGTTTCTTGTGCGCTTCTCACCGGCGCGCTTACCGGTAAAAACCGCGATAGCACGCTGGCGCGGATCGCCGACGGGAGCGTAAAATGTGTGATCGGTACTCACGCGCTTATACAGAGCGGCGTAGTCTGGAATAAGCTGGGCCTCGCTGTGACTGACGAACAGCACCGTTTCGGAGTGCGGCAGAGAGGGATCTTTACGGAGCAGGGCAGCGGCGGCGCGATACCGGACCTGATAGTTATGACGGCGACGCCTATCCCCGCACGCTCGCGATGATACTTTACGGCGATCTCGATATTTCAAGACTCGAAGCGCTCCCTTCAGGCAGGCTTCCGATAATCACTTATTTAGATGACGGGCGCAGGCGCGACCGCATATATAAGTGGGCGGCTTCACTTGCGCGCGAAGGGCAGCAGATATATATAGTACATGCGGCAATAGGAGAAGACGGCAGAGACAGCGACGACGTTGACGGCGGCGATATTGCGCCTGATTATGATGAAGATGCGAAAGACGACGGGCTTTTGACCGCCACGGACAATTACAAGGAGGCTTCCGGATCGTATTTCGGCGGTATTAGCACCGCTCTCCTTCACGGCCGTATGACGGACAAGGAGAAAAACGATATCATGCGGCGCTTCGCCAAAGGCGAGATAAGCGTGCTGTTCTCTACAACTGTAATAGAAGTCGGCGTTGACGTCGCCAACGCCACTCTTATGATCGTTGAGAATTCCGAACGTTTCGGCCTTTCGCAGCTCCACCAGCTCCGCGGGCGCGTAGGGCGAGGAAAACTCCAGTCGTACTGCGTGCTTATGACGAAGCATCATATCAATCCGAACCCTCCGGAAGACGACCTGATCTCGCGCCGCCTGATCACTCTGCGCGACTGCCTTTCCGGCGATAAGATCGCCGAAGAAGATCTGGAACTCCGCGGCCCCGGTGACTTTTTCGGCGTAAGCCAGCACGGTCTGCCCGCTTTCCGCGCCGCAAACCTTTACACGGACAACGATCTTCTGGAGCTTTCAGAGGCCGCCGCCCAGCGGATAATGGCCGGAGATCAGGACGCATATCTTGACTACATTCGTTCAAAACTTCCCGAAACTGTGATCCTGTGACAGCAAAAAGCCGGGCCCGAAGCCCGGCTTTTTATTTCGTTTTGTGTGCGGTCCGCATCTGCGAAAACCGCCGTTGATCATTCAGTTCAGAATTCTCAGAAAGCTCTCTTCTTCATGAAGACAACAGCTGCGCCCATAGCGAGGACAGCGATAACAGCGAACATAGCCACTGCTGCGTCGCCGGTCTGAGGCACGGTCTCGGGCTCGGTTACAGGAGCGGGCGTTCCGGCAAATTTATACTGATTAAGGGCAAGGCCTTTGCAGGTCCAGTCGGTGTAATCGGTATTCTGCTGGTTGGACAATCCGCCGCCGCC
>JAGCTF010000089.1 GCA_017963755.1 Clostridia bacterium
GCGATCATTCTGGCGACCGCTGTCGGAATCGTGCTCGATTATCTTGATACGGGCATGAACGTAATGCTTATGATCTGCCGGATCGCTTGTGATGCGAAACGGCTCGGCAAGCTGGATCAAAGAATTCTTCTGAACAGATAAATGCATTCCGTTTGAAATAAAAATTGAAACAAGTACGAAACGGAATGAACAAATTATAATGACAGAGGATTCGACAAATTCCGGCTTGTCGTGCGGAAGATAGAAAAACAATGATCCCGGGAAATTGGGATTTTGTATTTAATTTAATTTTTTGGAGGAATTGAAATGAAGTGGTTTGAGAACATATTTACGAAATCAAAGCTGATGATCGTCAGCGGTATTTTGGGGATTCTGTGTTTTGTTTTTCTTGCCGTCAACGCGCTGTTTCCTTTCTTCGTGGGATTTGTCAACTACGTGATCGTGGCGGCACTCACTATTGCGCTGATGGTCTGCTATAAAAAGGAGGAAACGTCGGCTCAAAAGACTCTCGCGGGGGCGGTGCTCGCCGTGATAGTATTCTGGTACTGGCAGATATCGTTTGGAGCCTTCGGTCAGGGAACATCCCTTACCATTGACATTCTCGAACAAGTATTGACCGTCGCTTTGACCGTTATTCTCATTATTCATATCGTTCTGCAGACGGATCACAAGGGAGATATGATACTGATATACATAAATCAGGTCGTCCTTATAGTTGCGATCCTGGTACAGACCGCCGAGTTCGTTCTTCAGATCATAAGCAAGACGAATATGTATTACGACAAGATCCACAGCTTGGGGGTGTTGGCTATCGTGACCATGATTACATGCATGGAGGCGAGGATACAAAAGTACAAAGCCAGACGATATAACGCGATGAACGCCGGGATCTGGACTCCGGAAGAGCGCACGAAAAGCAAAAAAATATTCAAGTTTTGAATAACAAATTCCGGTTTGTCACCTTCCCATGGTGTACTTTTAGGGGCTCTGGATGCTCGGTTATTCAATAGCCGAGTAGTTCACTTGAAAAAACCGATTATATATTTTCAGTTTGATTTCGATGAATTTTTCAGCGGTGACCATATGTGTAAGAAAGGTGATTTCGACTACGAACGTGACGGATTTGGTGAAGTGGAATATGACCTTGATTCGGTAGTCGACCGTATTATTGAGTACATGAAAAACGACTGTCGGTTGAAGCCGGAATATCTTGAACGCATAGATAACTATTTTGCGTTTAACAGCGGATCAGCAAGAAGTCCCCGACCTCTATATAGGTGGTGGGATGAATTGCGAGAAAGATCCGCAAATGTCTCATGTAAAAGTATATAATAGAAACCACAAAAAATACACAAGATTATTGATTGAAATTTTGGTTTATGGTATAATTCAGTCGTAACTAAATCCTTGTAAAGAAAAGCAGGTATGTATGGAAACCAACAATCACTCAGTATTTAGCCTAAATTATCACCTGGTAATGGTAACAAAATATCGCAGAAAAGTTATAACGGATCAAATATCTGACAGACTGAAAGAGATATTTACATACATACAACCGGATTACAATATTACATTGAAAGAATGGAATCATGACAAAGATCATGTTCATATTCTTTTTTCCGCACACCCGAAATCGGAATTGACGAAGTTTCTGAATGCATACAAAAGTGCGAGCAGCAGGTTGATCAAGAAAGAGTATCCGGGAATACGGTCCAAACCGTGGAAGGAAGCTTTCTGGAGTCAGAGTTTTTGCCTGATCTCGGCAGGAGGAGTAACACTTGACGTCCTGAAAGCGTATATTGAAACGCAGGGAGAAAGAGAACGCTGAAAGATGAAACACGAGCGAACAAAACGAACAGAAGGCTCAACGGATATGGCGTTCTGCGGTATCCTGATACCGGACAAAGACCAGACAGAACTCATAGTTAAAACGTTTGGCTGTAAGAGGTATGTTTACAACCGTTTTCTCAACGAACGGACAGAAGCTTACAAAGAGGATAAACGCAATATATCATATGTTGATCAGCAGAATCAGCTTCCCCGTTTGAAAAAAGATCCGGAAACGGCATGGCTTGGCGAAGTGGATTCCACCGCATTGCAGAATGCCCTTCGCGATCTTCAGGATGCCTTTGACAATTTCTATGACGGAATAAGGGAAGGAAGAAAGGTCGGTTATCCCGGATTCAAATGCAAACATGACAGGAGAAACAGTTACCGCACGACCAACAACAATGATTCAATTCGTGTCATAGACAAGCATCATATCAGGCTGCCGAAACTCGGTACCGTCAGATGCAAGTTTCCAAGGAAACCCGAGGGACGTATATTACACGCAACGATCAGTACGGATGCTGCCGGTGAATACCGTATAAGCGTCCAGTGCGAGACTGTACTGCGGGAAAGATATGAAAAGACAGGACAGTCGGCAGGCGTGGATCTCGGAATAAAGAATCTTGCGATCACGTCCGAGGGGGACGTATACGACAATCCGAAATCATATGAAAAAAATCAAAAGCGGCTGAAACGTCTTCAGCGGAAGATGTCACGAAAACAAAATGACAGCAAGAACCGCGAGAAGGACCGTAAGAAGGTCGCCAAACTGCACAATCACATACGCAACCAGCGCAAAGACGCAACGCACAAGA
>JAGCTF010000090.1 GCA_017963755.1 Clostridia bacterium
GACGCTTGCCTGAAAGAACTTTACCCTACGCTGAAGTTCGGGGCAACGACGTACCTGATCCCTAAAAAGCTTTTCATGTTCCCGGTCAAACTCGTGGAATATCTCAACTAAAAGCGCATCAATACAGTATGCTGGGTCGTTTCGGCGCTGACAATGATCTCCGCGTTCGGTACGTTTAAAACCGTGAAGCCCGAGTACCTGCGCACCGTCGCGTTCGGCAGCGAAGTGTTCCCGATCAAACAGTTCAATCTGTGGCGCGAAGCACTGCCGGAGGCAACGTTTACGAACCTTTACGGCCCCACCGAAGCCACGGGCATGTGCTGCTACTACAGAGTTGACCGCGAATTCGGCCCCGGCGACGTCATACCGATCGGCGGACCGTTCCGCAACACTGAAATACTGCTGTTAAAAGAAGACAATACGTTGGCCGCCACAGGCGAGACGGGCGAGATATGCGTGCGCGGCACGTCGGTAACGCTCGGGTATTACAACAACCCCGAAAAGACCGCCGAAGCTTTCGTACAGAATCCGCTCAACACCGCTTACCCTGAAATCATCTACCGCACGGGCGACCTGGCGCGCAGGAACGGGCGAGGCGAGCTGGAGTTCATATCCCGCAAAGATTACCAGATAAAACACATGGGACACCGCATCGAGCTCGGTGAGATCGAGGCAGTAGTAGATCTTGAAGACGAAATTCGCTCATCCTGCTGTATTTTTGATGACGCGGCGAAGAAAATTGTGCTATACTATGTAGGCGACGTGGAAAAGGACGAGCTCTCGAAGAGATTGCGCGCCGGACTTCCGCGCTACATGCTGCCGCACGCCGTCATACAACTCGATCAGATGCCGTTCACGCCGAACGGGAAGATCGACAGAAAGCTGCTTAAAGAAAGATGGATAAACGCTAACTGACACATGCCGGCCGCTCAAGGCCGCGGCACACGGATACGAGCCGGTCAATACAAAAGAAAAAGCATTAAGGAGAGAAAGATCTATGGAAGAATTACTCAAAATATTAAAAGAGATACATTCCGACGTTGACTATGAAACTTGCACGACGCTGATCGACGACGGAATACTCGATTCATTCGATATTATTTCGATCATCACGGAAGTCAGTTCCGAATTTGACGTGCAGATCCCGGCCAACGAGATCGTTCCCGAGAACTTCAACTCTGCCGAAGCGCTCTGGAAACTTATTGAGAGACTCGAAGACGAGTAACAGCCAAAAGACCCGCGAACGCCGCGATTAAGGCCCGCTTCGCGGTAATTACTGAGGGGAACGCACGCGCATGTCATTCGTATCGCTCGGATTTTTAGCTTTCTTGGCAGTGCTTATGCTGCTCTATTATACCGTGCCCAAACGCGGACAATGGATATTGCTGCTCGCGGGCAGCGTGTTTTTCTATGCCTTCGCAGGCTGGAGCTCGCTCATATTCATCACCGTCACGGCGTTGTCAACGTACTTCGCGGGTATCTATATCGGTAAGCTTGCCTCCGCGCGCGACGCGTACCTTAAAGGCGAGGGGAAAGAGCTCGATAAAGAGGCGAAAAAGGCGTATAAAGCGAAAGTTAAAAAGCGCACGTACCTGATAATGAGCCTCTGCCTTATCCTGAACCTCGGCATGCTCGCCGTCATCAAATATACCGATTTCGGCATTTCGATAATCAACGGCATTTTTAAGACGAATATAGGCTTCCTCCGTTTCGCGCTCCCGATGGGCATATCGTTCTATATCTTCCAGAGCATGGGATATATTATCGACGTGTACCGCGGAAAATACGCGCCCGAGAAAAACGTTGCCCGCTTCTGCCTGTTCGTATCGTTCTTTCCGCAGCTACTGCAGGGCCCGATCAGCCGCTTCGACGAATTGTCCAAAACGCTGTACGGACCGCACGACTTTGACTGGGACAAATTCGCCCGCGGCGCATGGCGCGTTGCCTGGGGCTTTTTCAAGAAAATGATCATCGCAGACAGGATGATCACCGCTGTAATAAAACTGTCCGGAAGCCCGGATCAATATAAAGGCGTGTACGTCGTTGCCCTCGTACTGTTCTACGCGATAGAACTTTACGCGGACTTTACCGGCGGCATCGATATTACGATCGGCGTCGCGGAAATGCTCGGAATACAGGTGGCTGAAAACTTTGACCGCCCGTTCTTCTCTCTCAACATCACCGAATACTGGCGCCGCTGGCACATCACGATGGGCACCTGGTTCAAGGATTATATATTCTATCCGTTGTCCGTCAGCCCGAAGATGCTGAAGATCTCCAAATGGTCGCGCGAGAAGCTCGGCAACGCGATCGGTAAGCGCGTTCCAGTGTATCTTTCCACGATAATCGTATGGTTTGCGACAGGCCTGTGGCACGGCGCCGCATGGAACTTTATAGTATGGGGCCTGCTCAACTGCCTCGTGATAATCATTTCGCAGGAGCTTTCGCCTCTCTACGGCAAATTCCACAAACGCTTCGGCTTCAGCAATACTAAAGGGTACAATGTTTTTCAGATGTTCCGCACGTTCTGGCTCATGGGCTTCATACGTGTACTCGACGTTTACCGCGACGTACCCGGGACGTTTAAGCAGGTCGGAACGATATTTACCACCGCGAACTGGGGCGATCTGTTCAACGGCAGTTTCCTGGAACTCGGACTCGGCCGGCAGGATTTCATAGTGGTACTGATCGGCTGCGGGATCATGCTGACCGTAAGTATCCTGCAGAATAAAGGGCAGGTCAGGGACAATATCCTTCTGAAGCGTCCGGTCGCAATCAGGCTCGCAATGTTCGCACTGATCGTACTGCTGATAGCGGTGTTTGGCGCGTACGGCATCGGGTACGACGCCGGCGCGTTCATTTACGGTCAATTCTAAAAGGAGGCGGGGATCATATGAAAATTTTAAAAATAATCATCCGGATCGTCGCCGTCATCGCGGTGCTCGCTCTTTCGCTGTGGCTCCTGCAAAGGCTGCTGGTGCCAAAATACATCGAAGAGAACGAAGAAGGACTGCTGGTAAAAGAATATTA
>JAGCTF010000091.1 GCA_017963755.1 Clostridia bacterium
GACAAGGACAGATGTAAGCAGATTTATCAGCGCAAATTTCATTGATCCCATGGGAAAGCGTTACGGTGACGGTAAAGGCAGCCGGGTAAAAGGCGGCCTCAGCCGGCCGGGCGCTTTTATGACTTTTCTTCACCAATATTTTACATATGACCTAATCGATGCTCTTAACAACGGATGTGTGTTTTTCGACTGGGAGGAAGATCAGGTATACTGGTACTGCAGCGGCGCACCTCAGATCAGCTACGATGTCGGAACTCCCGAATATTCATTCAAAGAATTCAGCGCGGACAGAGTAGTATGTCATATGGATCTTCACGACATGTACGACCTTCCGGATGGATACGAAACTGCCCATTTCGACTACGTCTATGAAAAAACTGCGGAAGGCTGGAAATTCACTTCATTCGTGACAAGGATCTCGATATTCGATCCGCTTTTCGACGGATGGGGGAAGGTCCCCGAAGGAGTAACGTTCGATGAGAACGCTGCGGGTGGAACGGGCGGCGGCAACGATGCCGGAGAAGGAGAACTTGACCGGTCCGGTACGGCGCTCTACGCTGTGATCCTTCTTTGCTGCTTAGGTGCGGCGTCAATACCTCCCGCCATTTCCCGCAATAAAAAAGCGGTGAAGGGCCAGGCGCTGATGCTGGCTGCGGTGCTCCTCGTGTTCGGCTTCGCCGGCTGTACGGGTAATAATCAGAACAACGTTACTCCCGCTAATACCGAAGCGGCAGAGACGCCCTCTGTTTCGGGAGAGGATCTCCCGCCTGAGACCCCGTCCGAAGCCCCCTCTGCCACGCCTGTTATCACTCCGACATCCGAACCCACTCCCGACGTTACTGTCGTCGAAGAAACGCCTCATGCGCGGAAAAATATAACGAGCGGCGACTGGTACTATTCGGAATACCTGGACGGGAACAATGATATTTATATAACCATAAAGAAATACAAAGGAACAGACGAAGAAGTCATTGTCCCCGACGAGATCGAAGGAGTGCCGGTGCTCTTTATAAAAGACAGCGTTTTTGACGCGGCAACATCTCCCGAAACGATCAGAAAACTGACGCTTCCGGCGAGGTTCGACACCGCACAGCCGGGAATATATCAAGCATTGACCGGGCTCGAAGAAGTCGTGTTCAGCGGCGGCCTTGTCCGGGCGGAGAAAGGCGCATTCAAAAACTGCCGAAACCTCAAACGCGTGACCGGCGCAGAAAAACTTGAATATATTGACGACGAAGCGTTTTACAACTGCTCATCCCTTGAAAAGATCGAATATTCTCCTGAAATCAAGGAACTGGGTAAAAATGCTTTTTACGGCTGCCAGGCGGCAACGGGCGAGGTGGTGCTTCCGGCCAGTCTTACCCGGATCGGCGCTCAACCGTTTTACAACGCTAAAGGTATAACCAAGCTGACTTTCGGCTGTGACGGCAGCCTTGTCGGCGGCAATAATGCTCAGGGAGATAATTGTTCGATCTCCCTCGGTATGACCGGTCTGGAGGAAATAGTGATATGCGACGGAGTGACCGAAATAACGCCGTTTCTTTTCACGAACTTAAGTGGCAGCGCTTCCATTAAGAAACTTGTGATCCCCGAAAGCGTGAGATCGATCGGCCAAAGAGCCTTTGAAAACAGCGGATTATCCGGCACCGTGGTGATACCTGACAGCGTCACTTCCATAGGCGTAGGCTGCTTCGGATATTGTGACAAACTGGAAAAAATCGTGCTGCCGAAGGGGCTTACGACGCTGGAGAGGGCAATATTTTACGATTGCGATTCTCTGACCGAAATCGTTCTTCCCGCTGCGCTTTCAAGTATCGGTTCCGGCGCCTTCGCGGGCTGCTGCTCGCTTAAATCATTTACCGTACCTGACAGCGTGACGTCAATGGGCGACAGTGTGTTCTGGTGCTGCGACCGGCTTTCCGAGGTTGTGATCGGGGACAATATCACGGCTCTTCCTGCCGGGACTTTTGCCGGCTGCGCTGATCTGCGGTCAATTTCTCTTCCGCATTGTACTTCGATCGGCGATCGCGCCTTCTACCTCTGCACCGGCCTCGAAAGCGTGTCCCTCCGCGATGACGCTACTCTCGGCGAAAACGTGTTCGATTTCTGCTTTAACCTGTATCCGGGCAAAGTATTTGATATACCGAGAATTGATAATGGATAATTTACAAGTCACTGAAAATATACGGAGGGATAATAATGAAAAAAGAAAGATTCTTTCTGTTTGTAGTATTATTACTACTTATAACTACTGTGGCCCAAGGGAGTGCTTCTGAAAGCAGCTATGATCCGGAAGGAACTGCTCCATATAACAAATTACGGTTTGAGCTAGGTTATGAAAGGTTAGAGGCAATCAACGAATCCCACACGGCTATTCAAATCCGCTGCAAAGATCGAGACTCTTTTAACACGGAATACGCGGCGTGGATCGCTCTTCAAGAAAGATTTAAGAAAGATGATTATGAAATTTGGGTATTTCCGGATGCGGCTAAGTTTTTAACAGATGAAGAAATTGCGGCAGGATTTGTTCCTTGGGCAAGCGGAAACGAACTGAAAAGTGAAGAAATATGCAAAAGAGCATACCCGGAGATAATAGCGGAGATTGAATCATATACAACAGAGTGCGAAACTGGCGCGGGTCGTTTGGCTGCTTTGATAGATAAAGAAAAAATAACCCCTCAGAAGCTGGAGCAATTACTCTCTATGGATATCGTCTTTGATGTTCTTATTTTAAGGCATCCAATAGCTATTGATGATGATTCCATTGAGTCGCGGACCATTAAGAGTACTTTTATGAAAGTGGCTATTATATCCGGAATTGTTATTGGCTCAGCAGCTGCTGTAATTGCAGTTATGCTAATTATTCATTATAAAAAAAGGCAAAGAAAATTGCCGAGTTAATTGCTAGCTGATAATGAAAAAGCAGTAAATATTGACCTCTATGCGAAATCGTGATAAAATTAACCGTCCGCACCGGAAGGC
>JAGCTF010000014.1 GCA_017963755.1 Clostridia bacterium
ACTCGTTAAAGAAATGTTTGACGGCGGACCGGGGCTGGTCAGTTTGCTGGCGCTTCCGGATTACGGCGAGGGAGACAGGTTAAGAGCCGAGGAGAACGAAAGGCTCGGGGCGGTAGCAAAAAGCTGGACGGATAAAGACCGCGAGGAGAACCGGATGCTCAACGAAAAGCTCTCGCTATGGCAGCAGACGCCGGACAGTCAGGAAGCGATCGCAACAATCCCCGTGCTAGATCTTTCAGAAGTTGATACTGAACCGTTTATAATTCCCACGCAGGAGCGCAACTATAACGGAGTGACGGTGCTTGATCACCAGATCCCCTCCAACGGCATTTACTACGCTAATCTGTATTTCAATATTTCAGACCTTACGCTGGAAGAACTGACAGTGCTCTCGAGAGCGGATCAGTACTACGGGACTCTGGCTACTGAAAAGTACGATGCGCTTACTTTGCGCAAGGAGATAAATAAGAAACTCGGGCGATTCCAGGTATGGATCGATGCGAAGAGCATTCCGGGAGAGGAACGGCGCGGCAGAGCACATCTGGCAGTGTCTTTCGGCTCTCTGAAAAATGGATTCGCCGATGCTGCCGGGCTCGTTGCGGAAATTCTCCTCAATACTTCTTTTGAGGATGCGGATAAGATCAGGGAGATCGCGCTTCAGAATGACGAGTCGGTCAAACAGATGCCTGTTTATTCCGGGAACGGTTTGGGGATCACCCAGGCGCTTTCGCATTATTCTTCATCGGGCGCCATCGCCGAGGCAGTTGCGGGCAGGTCAATGATCCTTTATTCTCACAGCCTTGCCGAAGATTTCGACGAGCGCGTAAAAGAACTCAGGACGGTTTTCGCTAAATTAAAGGACCGCCTGACTCAGGACAGACTGGTCATGGGTCTTACGGGAACGGAATGCCCCGACGCGGGAACGGTCATCGATCTGTTCCCGAAAGATTCAGCGGAGAACGGCGCCGGAAACTGCCCGGAAAGCGCTTCGTACGTTTCTGAGGTTTCGCAGAAACAGGGACTCCCGATACCGGCACAGATCGGATTCGCGGTACAGGGCTACAACGTTAACGACGCGGGCGTTCCGTTTGACGGCACGATGCCGGTGGCTGCGCAGATCGTCTCGCTCGATTATCTGTGGAACAAAGTCAGAGTGCAGGGAGGCGCTTACGGCGCGGGTATCGCCGTCCGCTATGACGGAAATATGTTTACGTATACGTACCGAGATCCTTCTCCTGATGCGTCGCTCGAAGTCAATAAAGGCATTTCGGCGTATCTGCGTTCGCTCAGAAATTCGGGCGTATCACTGGACAAATATATCATCTCGACGGTGACCGAGCCTCTCATGTCGCCACGCCAGATGGGCAGCGCGGGAGACAGCAACTGGTTCAGCGGCATCACCCCCGAACTGCTTCGCAAGGTGCGCAGAGAAGGGCTGATGACAACGTGGGATGACCTAGACAGATTCGCCGACCTTATTGACCGCTTCTGCGAAGAAGGGGCAATATGCGTCGTGGCGTACAAGGACGCGCTCGACCGGTGCGAAGGGCTTGACGTTGAAAACCTGTAACTGTTGACCGCAAAAACGAGCATGATCAAACTATAATTAATTGTTAACGAGGACAATATGGCCGGTAAAACTTATAAAAGAACTGAAATTGAAGCATACGGAAAGATAAACCTGTCGCTCGATATTAAGGGGCTTGACAGCAGACGTTATCATCTGCTCGAAACGATAATGCAGACAGTCCCCGTAAGCGACAGCGTAGTCGTCACTTCGACCGTAAAAGGCGGAACGCCTCCAAAGAACGTGGTGCTCCCGTACAAACTTCCGATAACGCTTACGACCGACGTGCGCGGCCTGCCTTCCGATTCAAGAAATACCGCATTTAAAGCGGCGGAACTGATGCTGAAAACGTTTCCGCACATTTTAGGGGCGCATGAGGATATCAGCATTAACATTAAAAAGCGCATACCGGTAGGCGGAGGACTGGGCGGAAGTTCGGCGGACTGCGCGGCCGTAATAAAAGCGTTTAACACGCATTTTGAGCTCGGGCTTGACGATGCGCGCATGGCGGAAATAGGCGCAAAACTTGGTTCGGACGTGCCGTTTATGATCACAGGCGGTACGGCGCTCGTGACCGGTACCGGAGAGATAGTCGAAAAACTGCCTGCGCCAGATGGTCTCGCAATCCTGCTTTGCTGGCCCGGATTCGGGATGGATACGTGGGAAGTTTACCGTAAATACGACACGCTTGCGATCGATCCGGAGGCAAGGCCTGATACCGGGAAGCTCCTGGAAGCGCTTAAAGCGGGGGACAATGCCGCTTTTGCATCGGGACTTAAAAACGTGCTCGAAATACCGGCTTTTTCGCTCAAAAACGAGCTCAGCCGCTTGAAAACGCGGCTTGGAAACATCGGCGCTCTGAACATACTTATGTCCGGCAGCGGGTCGTCTTTCATCTGTATTTTCAAAAAAGAGAGCGAAGCAAAGGCGGCCATGCAGCCGCTTTTAGCGGAAGGGCTCGAATGCCTGACGTTCAGGATCTGAAACGGCGGCAGGAACCTGGTGAATATGAATTAAATAATGCCGGTGAAACGGTCATTTGTGATACGTTTCTCCGGCGTTTATTTTCATTGCCCTGTATATCTGCTCGGCGATGATCACGCGCGTCATCTGGTGAGTAAACGTCATGGGGGAGAGGCAAAGCTGCAGATCAGCTCTGTCTGTAACTGCTTTAGCGATACCGTCGCTGCCGCCTATCACGAACGCAAAATGCGAATGACCCTCGACCGTTTTAGCGGCTAGAAGCGACGCAAAACTTTCGGAATCCATCATCCTGCCGTGAAGATCTAGCGCGATTACGTACGACCGATCCGGGAGCTTTTTAAGGAGCGCTTCTCCTTCGCCTTCAATATCCGATTCAGGGACCTCGATGACGTCAGTTTTACCATATTTCGAAAGGCGCATACAATAATCCGCGAGCGCCTTTTTTGTATACTCTTCTTTTAACTTGCCAACGCAAATCAGACTGAATTTGATCATAATAGAATAACCTTGCTGTGACTGTAGCGCGGGGCAACGACGAGGCCGGTCTGCGGGACAGTTGCGCCGTTGACGCCGTCCGAATCGCTCCTGCTGAAGAAATCGGGAGGTATGACGTCGCCATGGTCAACGACCCTGACGCCAGCTTCTTCCATTGTCCGCCGCACCGTTTCGTATGCGAGCTCGGGGAGATTGTTCTCGTTGCTAAGGTGGCCGATGATTATTGCCCGCGTACCGCTTTCGGCAAGCTCCGCCGCAAACTCTCCGCAGAGCGCATTGCACATATGTCCGCGTTTGCCACGTATGCGCGCGATCAGCGACTTCGGGTACGGTCCGTGCTCAAGCATATCCAGATCGTGGTTGGCTTCGATGAGCACCGCGCTGCTTCCCGAACAATAATCATGCAAAGCGGGGGAAAGATAGCCTGTATCTGTCGCGACGGTGATCTTATGCCTCCTGTCCGAGATCGAATAGCCCACGGGATCCGCGGCGTCGTGCGAAATCGGGAAAGGCACGATCTCGAGCCCGCCCACCGTAAGCGAACCGTTTAATTCGTCCGTAAAAATAAGTTGAGCCGGATCGACCTTGCCAACTTCCGCGGCCATCGCGTACCACGTGCGCCTGTTTACGGCAATTTTCATACCGTAGCGCCTTGCAAGAACGCCGGCGCCTCTGACGTGATCGATATGTTCGTGGGTAATAAGTACGACGTCGATGTCGCGCGGGTCTTCGTCAATAAGAGCAAGTTCGTGCTCTATCGATTTCGCGGTCACACCTGCATCGACCAGCAGTTTCGCAGTATCGTTGCCGATGAAAGCTGAATTTCCGCTGCTTCCGCTGAATAAAGTGCAAAATTTTAACATTTAGATCTGAGCTTCCGAATCGCGGATGCGGGCAATATGCGCCCCGAGTCCTCTGAGTTTTTCTTCGAACCGAACGTACCCGCGGTCAACACAATAAATATTCTGAAGTTCTGTGAGTCCCTCTGCGGCGAGTCCGGCGATAACGAGCGCGGCACCGGCGCGCAGGTCGGGGCAGCGCAGCTGAGCGCCTTTAAGCCCTTCGATACCTTTGATGGTTGCGGTCTTACCGTTGACCATAATATCGGCGCCCATACGCCTGAGCTCTTCCGTATACTGGAATCTGAATCCGGTGACGCTTTCGGTGACCTGGCTCGTTCCCTGGGCCAGTGTCAGAAGCACGGAGATCTGCGGCTGCATATCGGTAGGGAAGCCGGGGTATACCTGAGTGGTAACGTTTGCGGCATTGATGACGTCCTTTTTGAAAACGCGGATCCAGTCTTCGCCTTCTTCTACGCCTACGTTCATCTCTTCGAGTTTCGCGGTCAATGATTCCTGATGGCGCGGTATTAGATTTTTTACCGTGACGTCTCCGCCCGTGACCGCGGCGGCAACCATGAACGTTCCTGCTTCGATCTGATCGGGGATAATAGAATATGTGATCCCGCCGGGCATCGACGGAACTCCGTTGATCTTTATGATATCAGTACCGGCGCCGCGGACGTTTGCGCCCATGGCGTTAAGAAAGTTCGCGACGTCAACGACGTGCGGTTCTTTCGCGCAGTTTTCTATTACGGTCTGGCCTGCGGCCTTTACCGCGGCGAGCATAAGATTTATCGTGGCGCCAACGGATGCGATGTCGAGATATATGTTTGCTCCGATAAGTTTTCCGGATTCATCTTTAGCAACGCCTTTGACCGCGCCGAACTGGGTGTTAATATCGACGCCAAGAGCCTGGAATCCTTTAAGGTGCTGGTCGATCGGCCTCGCGCCGAGATTGCAGCCGCCTGGGAGGGAGACCTCCATCTGGCCGAACCTGCCGAGCAGTGCGCCCATAAGATAATACGAACCTCTGAGCCTGCTGACGACGTCGTAAAGAGCAGAAGAAGATTTGACGCCGCGCGGATCGAGCCTTACCGTCTCCGGATCGGTCCATACGCACTCGACGCCTATTTTCTCCAATATTTCTATCATCAGCCTGACGTCAACGATATCAGGAAGATTTTCTATAGTGCACGGTGTATCCGCCAGCAGCACTGCAGGCAATATCCCTACTGCCGCGTTTTTGCTTCCGCTCACAAATACTTCGCCTTTAAGCGGGACGCCGCCTTCTATAACGTATTTGTCCAATTATGATCACCTTTCAATTATCCTGCCTCAGGCGGGTTTATCTTTGGTATTAAAAGCGCGAAATGTTCCTCCCGGATGTTCCGGGGGTACCTTTCTGCGACACACTTTCATTTTATCATATTATTTCCTATAAAACAACATAATTATTTCGGATGGAGTATTTGCAATCGAATGAGGATCAGTTTATAATAATCGAAGAGGGTGCCTGATCAATGTTGCGGTTAAATACAGAGCATAAATGGATACCTTATACCAAATACATTGTACCGATTATGTGTTTGCGGATATTCCGATAATGAAGGAAGCGGAGATTATACAATTCGTATTAGTTGAGTTATCTATTTTCGTTTTCTTATATTTTATGAAGGAGGACAAAGACATGAAAAGAAAAACTTTATCGATCATATTTATTTTTGCCGGAGTCCTGTTGTTAGTAACGGCAATATTCATGGTCAAAGGATTATTGGCGAAAGGCAATAAAACAAATGTGTTGTCATTAGATCCGGACGATCCGGAAGAAGCGATAATAAATTTAGAAGCAAATAAAGTTGAGTCAGAAATCAGATCTGCTGTAGATTTTCTGCGCGCTCCCGATATGATAATTGACGCAGCGCAGATTCCGGAAGGAGAAAGGCCCAAGGTAAATTCTGTGTTTGACTATCGGGGAAATTCGTATTATTACGGATATACCCCCAATGCATTTAACGGCAAACGTTATGCAATGCGTATACTTTCAAAGGAACAATCCGAGGCATTGCTTTCCGCACCGGATATTACAAAAATCGGTTATTTCCAGTCAGAGTGCCTGATAAATATGCTTAGCCTTGACAGTATGTCCGTGGATGTGCTGCCAATTGAATCCAATGCAGTTACAATCAGAGGAGCATATTATTACTATCTGGAGGATTCGATTGTCATTGTCGCCGTAGATACACTTTTGATGACGTCGCCTTTAAACGAAGGGGAAAAAGATAGTTCCCGTATTATAGTAATTCCCAAGGGCGAAGAGTCTGTGTATCCGTTCAAAATACCGCCAGAGGAATATTCTTTTGAAGAGAGCGAAGAACCCGGAACATATTACAGAGAGTTATTTGATTATTTTGTCGAAAAAGCAAGGATCAACGCCGCTTAGATTCAAATACTGTCTTTAAATGCTCGTTCATTTCTCTTGACACAGAATCTGTAAAATAATTATAATTAAGCGGCAGGGAGAAAGGAGAACCTGACGTGAAAAAGCAGATCTGTATGATAATAAAGACTATAATTGCGGCAGGAGCAATACTTGCCGCCTTGTTTATGTTGACCGCCTGCGCACGTGTTAAAGTGCCGGATGACGGAAAAGAAACGACGCCCGACGTCACTGAGACGGATGTTCCGACTGTTGTGCCAACTGGTGCACCAACCGATGCTCCGACCGTTGTGCCAACCGATGCACCCACTGATGCTCCGACTGACGCGCCGACCGCTGATCCGACGACGGAACCGACAGTTCCTCCTACAGCATCTCCTGCGCCCGCGCAAACACCGGTTCCGACTGCTGTTCCTACGCCTTCTCCAACTTCTGCTCCTACAAAACAGCCGACTGCCACTCCTACAAATCATCCTACAGACGCTCCTACAGACCGCCCGACAGCTACGGCGACGGCTGAGCCCGAAAAAACTCCGGAGGTAGATGAAAACGGTATGTATACGACAGAAAACGGAAAAAAATACACAGTCACCGGTCAGAAGCAGACCGAAGGCGCCACGTTTACGATCAAAGATAACTTCGTTATCACTTTTGCAGACGGCTCTTTTAAAGAAGATTTTAACAGGATGAGCTTCACGTATTCATCCGGCGCGCCTCTTAAAATGTACGTTAAATACGTGCAGTCCGGAACAGAAAAGAGCGACTATTACTTCTTAGAAGCTGGCGAGAACGCCACGTTCCGGGGCCTTATCTCGTCGTATCTCAATTCCGCTTCTGCAAAGAATATCAAAACACTCACCCTGAGTTCTCTTAAAAGCGACACCGCGTTCACTCTGAAAAATGTCAGCACGGAAAAGATCGCGGTATACAATTCGAACAATCATTTTATCGAAAACTCCCGCTTCAAGGTTGGAATACAACTCTCCTGGGGCGGCGGAATAAATTATATCGAGGACAAGACGTGTACGGTAAGCGGCCTTACGAATCTCGTTAACCGCTGCGACACGGGCCGCCTTATACAGCAGTCGTACTACGGTACGGGCGGAAATAAAGACTACACTCCCGGCGAGTTCAACGGCTCTAAATGGTCCTATAATCCCGTGCAGGGAGGCGACAAGTACGGCAACGTCAGCAGGCTGATCGATATCGAGGTTAATTCCAGCTCGGTCTACATTAAAGCGCAGCCGCAGGACTGGTCTTTGAACGGACAGATCACGCCGAGCTATATGGAGAACAGATACACACTGAACGACGACTGCGTTCGCGTTGATAACAGATTCGTCGATTTCTCCGGCTGGGAGCACCGTTACTCGCACCAGGAACTGCCCGCGTTCTACACCGTAAGTTACCTTGACACGTTCAAATGGTACAGCGGTGCGGATGGCTGGACCGGCGGCAGCCTTTCTATAAGAAAGCATCTGAATTTCTGGGGCGATCCGAACTACTCGGCAGATTGTCAGTTCTACGTGCATAAGGATAATACGGAAACGTGGTGCGCGTGGGTATCTTCGAAAGACGATTTCGGAATGGGCCTTTACGTACCGAATATTGACATGCTTTACGCGGGACGCTTCAGCTATAACGGCTCAAAAGATCCGATGAACGGCGCCACGAACTACGTTGCCCCGCTGATGACGATAAAGATGGTATCTTTTGTCCCGATCGAATACAGCTACCTTGTCACGACCGGGTCAACGGAGGCGATCCGCGCCACGTTTACTGCTAACAAAGATTTTGCGGACAATGCCTCGCTTCATAAGAATTACCGGTCGATGCGCGTGGCGACAACGAATTATGAAGAGACCGATGAGGAAGAGGTGTTCGTCTTTACCGATCCCGCCGCGCTCGTAACCAACCTTGTCAATACCTCCTCTAAATATGATAAGACAGAGCAGGCGATGCGCTTTACTGTTTCCGAGCCGCACGATCCGCAGGTCATGCTGGATTATAACGCCGCGGGCACGTCTATAAATGCGAGGAATTACAAATATCTTGATATCACATATAAGATCCCGGAGACCGCTAGCCGCGATTCGTACGAGTGCGACCTGTTCCTGTGTACAGGCAGCAAGATGAGCCCCGACGGCTCCGAAAGGACGAGGACAACGCTCGAAAGGACAGGTAAATATGAGACCGTCCGTGTAGATCTCAGCGCTTTAACGTTCTGGTCCGGAGCGGTCAACAAGATCCGCTTTGATTATTTCGACAGCTGCGAGAAGGGCGATTACATTTTCGTCAAAGAGTTTAAATTGACTAACTGAGAGAGGCCAAAGATATGAACAGACGCATAAGGATAACAGCTCTCCTGCTTACGTGGGTAATGATATTGACTGCCGCGGGCTGCGCCGGGAAACCTGCAGGACCTGAGAAGACGGATACTGCGGTCATCGTTCCGACCGGGAATCCCGCTACGGAATTGCCCGCGACGGAACTTCCCGCTACTGACGTGCCCGGTACGGATATACCTGTAACCGTTGCCCCTGAAACGGAACTCCCTGAGACGGAGCTGCCGGCAACGGATGTAGTTACGCCTGATGTGACGCCCACGACGGATTCCGGTGTGACCGACGTGCCTGCGTCCGAGCTGCCTGCGACGGAAACGACTGCCCCGACAGATACGTCTACGGTGATACCGACCGGAACGCCCACGCCTCCGAAACCTACGGCTACGCCTACCAAAGCTCCAACTGCTACTCCTACCAAGGCACCTACGTCGACTCCCACAAAAGCGCCTACCGCTACGCCGACAAAGACTCCCACACCGGCACCGACGGATCCCAATAAATTGTCCGACGCCGATCAGGCAAGGGCGGAAGCGCTGCTGAATTCAGTAAACAGCTCAGTGCCCGCATTCAATAACGCTGCAGCCGTTGCGGCAAACGACGATCAGGACATCACAGTCTGGTTCAATCACTCATATATCAACACCCCTGCCGAAGACGTGACGCCAACGCAGTTCAAAGCGTACCAGATCAATCTCGCGAAGAACGAAATAGAAGGCTGCCACTTTATTGTCGCCAGCAAAGCGGCGAAGTCCGGCCTCGACGTGAGCGTCTCGGAATTCAGCGACGGAAAAGGGCATACTCTTGACCACGAACTTTGCTTCGGCTGGTATTTCGACGGCGTGGACGGTAAGACCGTCGCAGATCCGATCCCTGTGCTTGAGCGCAAGATCGACCTCAAGGCAAATAAGAGCCAGATGTTCATCATAAAGGTCAAATCAAAGACCGATACGCCTTCAGGCCAGTACTCCGCTGTCATCACGATCAAAGACGGAGAAGGCAGAGAGATCAAAAAGGCCAACGTTTACGCGTACGTCTGGAACTTTGCGCTGCCTGTCGCTTCGAACTGCAAGACCCTGAGCGATCTGGGCGAATGGCCGCTGATCGTGGGGGCAGGCAGAGCCGGAACGACGCAGGACGGCCTTGAAGACGATCTGTACGCTCAGTATTATGAATATCTCCTTGAAAACAAGATCAACTGCTACACGCTGCCTTACGCAAAACGCGGCCAGTTCTGGGACGACCGGGTAGAACAGTTCCTTGACGATCCTCGCATGAACGCGTTTACTCTGTTCTGGAAGATCGACAGGGGAACGTCAATGCAGTCAAACAATCTCTGGCATGAAGCTTACATAGAAGTGGCGTATAACCGTGTTTCAAAGAAGCAGGAATGGCTGGATAAAGCTTATTTCTACCCTTATTTTGACGAAAAACTCAACGGAGACGAGCCGCTTACCAAGGCAGCGCTGGATAACATCATAAAATGGAACGCACAGTTCACAAAATATTTCGGAAAGCATAAGCTTATCGTTCCGATGCATTACAACACTCTGCTTTCAAGCGGCGTCGATTTCTTTAAATATCTGGAGAACGACGTGACGGTATGGTGCCCGAAAACTTATTTCTTTAACACGCAGGCGGATAAAGCGTTCACCAAAAAACTGTATACGGAATATTATAACGCGTCAATGGAAAAGACTTTCGGCACGTTCAAAGACCGCATGGCAAACGAGCAGGCCGGGGGAGACGAGGTGTGGTGGTACGTAACGCGCTTCCCGCACGATCCTGAGATCACGCTGTCGATCAACGACGAATCGGTAAAGCACCGGCTGATGTTCTGGCAGCAAAAGCTGTACAACGTTGACGGCTTCCTGTATTACCAGGTCAACGAATGGCAGGGTGATGATCCGAAGGTCTGGAATAAGAAGTTTGAATATTCGGTTCTCGGAACAGTTGTCAATACATACGGCAACGGCGTGCTGATCTACCACGGTGCAGGTCTTCCGGAGTTTGTCGAACACTACGGACATGACGGTTATCCGGGCGGCGTCGGTTCTCTGCGCCTGGAGTCGATCCGCGACGGTGTGGAAGATTACGATTATTTCACGATCCTTGACGGGCTTTACGGCGAAGGTACTTCCGATCTGATAATCAAGCAGATAACGACTTCTCTGGGCGTGTACAGTACCGATACGGATCTGTTCACGACTCTCAGAACTGCCGTGGGCGATCTGATCGCTGCGAAGTCGTAAATAGGAGCTGTAGATGAAGTTGCAAATAATAAAAAAGGGGCTGCGATACGGCCCCTTTTTTATTGCCTGTTTCCGACGGATCATCAATTATTTGCGGTTCACGGCGACGGCCCTGTAGATAGGAAGCCCCTCGGCAATAAAGCGCGACTCGTACTCGGTAAGGACGTTGTCCGCCGGCGCCTCGTCGAGCACGTGAGTATCATAACCGCACGCTTTATACTGCTCGACAGAATACTCGAAAAGGGAGGAATTGTCCGTCTTCTGGCGGATGATGCCTTCCGGTTTTAATATGGTCTTGTACGTCTCCAGGAAAGCAGAATAAGTCAGACGGCGTTTATAATGTTTCGGGCGCGGCCAGGGATCGGAGAAGTTCAGATATATCGCGTCGAGCTCGTTTTCAGCGAAATAGCTGCCGATAAGGCGCGCGTCTGCACAGATAAAACGGACGTTGTCCTGCTCCTTAAGTACGGGATCGTTGAAAACTTTCTCCATCGCCATAAGAATGACGGTGGGAACTACCTCCATTGCCACGAACGCCACGTCAGGGTACGCCTTGGCCATACCGCTCACGAAAGCGCCCTTGCCGCAGCCGATCTCGAGATGCACCTGCTTTTTACCGGGGAAAAGACTGCACCATTGTCCTTTCAAAGCTTCCGGATCTTTAACGAGCAGGGAACTCACGGCTTCGTATCTCTCTTCAAAATGCTTTTTACCTCTCGGCCTCATACTATCACCACTCTAAAACGCTCACGACCCGGAAAGGCGAGCTTCCTCTTCCTCTTCAAGCTTCCTGTACGCCACTTTCCCGACGAGCGTTTTAGGCATGTCGTCCCGGAATTCAATGTCGTAAGGCAGCGCGTAGCGGGCAATGTTTTTACGGCAGTAGTCCATAAGCTTCTGCTTCGTCTCCGCGTCGGGACTTACGCCCGCGCACAATTTAACGAACGCTTTTACCTTCTTTATTTTGATCGGATCCGGCACGCCGATGACGCAGCTCATTTGCACCAGCGGGTGCGCGTCAAGGATGTTCTCAAGCTGTCCCGGATATACGTTGTACCCTGACGTTACGATCATACGCTTCGCACGGCCGCGGAAATAAATGAAACCCTGCTCGTCCATCGTCCCCAGATCGCCCGTATATACCCACGTAAGTCCGTCGCTGTGGCGCCTGAGCGTTTCAGCGGTCTCTTCGGGATTGTTCATGTATTCCTTCATCACCGTCGGTCCCGCCAGGAGTATTTCGCCTTCTTCGCCGTACGGGAGCTCTTCGTCCGTGCCGGGCTTAACGATCTTTATATACGTGTCCGGGAAAGGCAGCCCGATGCTTCCTTCCTTATACATATGCGGGGGAGTAAGGCAGCATGCAGTGACCGTTTCAGTCGTTCCGTAGCCTTCGCGCACCTGAATCTTCGCTTTATGCTCTTTAAGATACTTATCGAGCTTCTTTTTAAGCTCAACAGAAAGCGAATCGCCGCCCGAAAACACGCCTTTTAACGAACTCATATCTTCCTTTTCCATTCCGGGGAGCCTCAGCAGCGCTTCGTAGAGCGTCGGTACGCCGGCAATGAAATTGCATTTGTACTTCGATATCATTTTTCCGTAGCTCTTGGGCGAGAAGCGCGGGACAAGCACGCATCTGCCGCCGTTTGAGAGCATCGAGTGGATGCATACGCCCAGTCCGAAACCGTGGAAAAGCGGCATGGCGGCAAGCATTTTATCGCCCGGCTCAAACATCGGATTTACGGCAACTATCTGTGCGGAGAGCGCATTGAAATTCAGATTTGTCAGT
Source organism: Clostridia bacterium (assembly GCA_017963755.1). Lineage (GTDB taxonomy): Bacteria > Bacillota > Clostridia > UBA1212 > UBA1255 > UBA1255. The sequence goes on from JAGCTF010000014.1 coordinate 12,709, forward strand.
ACGATGCCCTTGGTCGTTCCTGTAGTACCGCCGGAATAGAGTATTACGGCAGGATCCTGCGCGGTTTTTTCGGGATAAGGACGGATGCTTTCGTGCGATCCGCCGCTCAGGAACGCCTTCCACTTAACGATATGCGGCGCTTCCGGTATCCGGGCTGTCTTTCGCCCCTGCGTAAGTCCGTAACCTGCTTTTTTTAAAAGCGAAAGCTCGTCCGCGACGGAGGCAATTATGATCTTTTTAAGTGGCGTTCCTGCGCGCACAGCTTCGAATTTCCCGTAGAACTGATCGAGCGTGACGGCAACGGAACTTCCGGCTGCGTTCAGGTAGAATTCTATCTCCTTTTCGGCGGAAAGGGGATGAACCATGTTGGCAACGGCGCCGAGCTTGTTTACGGCGTAAAGTATATATATCGCCTGCGGACAGTTAGGCATAGCTATGGTGACGCGGTCGTTTTCACCCACGCCTTCGTGCGAAAGCGAGAGCGCGATCAGATCGATCTTCTCTATCATCCTGCCGTACGTCGTGCGCCTGCCCATGAAATCGAATGCGACGGAATCAGGCATCTTAAGCGCTGTATCCCTGACCATCTCATACATTGACCCCTGAAAATACTCAAGAGTAAGCGGCAGATCTCCTAAAAACGGCGCCCACGGCGTTCTGGCTGTAATATCATTCATTGTCCCGGTCAACCAATCTTCACAAATTTATGTAGCGCACAGCCTGTAGTAAAGCGGGATTTCGGCCGTGCCGCCGTCAATTATATACTTTTAGCCGGGAGATTGCAAAAACTTGACACCTGCGGCCCAAGTTGGTAGAATTAAAGACAACTTTACACCACTTCGAAACCATGAAAAGAGGAACGGTTTTATGAAAACGATTAAAGACAAGTACCTTCTTGTTGCAGCGGATTTTGCGGGTTATCCCCTTAAAGAAGCTGTAGTAGCACACCTTAAAGCAAAAGGCTGGAAAATCACCGACGTAGGCGTTCAGGCCGACAGCGATCCCGACACCGAAACGGATCTCATGTTCCACCGCATCGGACTGCGCGCAGGGGCAATGATCGCCGAGGGCGAGTTTGAGCGCGCGCTTCTGTTCTGCGGGACCGGAATGGGCATACACATCGCGGCGTCAAAATGCCCCCACGTGCATGCAGGCGTCGTCGAGAGCGTTCCCGCTGCACTCAGAGCTATCACGGGCAACGGCGTAAACGTGCTTGCCATGGGTGCTTTCTACGTTGCTCCGCAGATGGGCTGCGACATTGCCGACGCATACCTCGGAGCATCTCTCGGCTCCGGCTACGAATGGTGGCATAATTTCTACGAATTTCATAAACTTGCCATCGACGAACTCGAAGCGTTCGACTACGAGGAATATAAGAAGAACGGTTTCAAGCTGAATCACCTCGGCGATTATCCGCTGAAACTCGAAACCAAACCTGAGGATTGACGCCTCATCCGCCGGAAGTGTGAACATATGAAACTGCGCCTGATGAGTTTTAATACTCAGCACTTTCTCGGCTATATGACGAGAAAGATCGATTTTAAAGCATCGGCGAAGCTGATCTCTGATCTCGGCGCCGATATAGTAGGCCTTCAGGAGATACGCTCCCGCGGCACTGACGTAAACGAATACGACGATCAGACCGCGAGAATGTGCGAACTGACCGGCTTTTACGGCTATTTTGCGGAAGCGATAAAGTTCGGAGGCACGGAGCCTTACGGAAATGCGCTGCTCTCACGTTATCCTATAAAAAGTGCTCAGACGGTCATGATACCTGATCCGGCAGTTCGCGGATATAAAGGGTACTACGAGACCAGATGCGTACTTAAGGCGGAGATAGACGTTCCCGGAGGACTTACGGTGCTGGTAACGCATTTCGGTCTCAACCCGGACGAGCAGGAAAACGCCGTGAAGACCGTGACGGGACTGATCGGAAATGAGCGCACGGTGCTGATGGGCGATTTCAACGTTTTACCGGGCGATCCGATTCTGCTGCCGATAAGAGAGAAGCTGTACGATACGGCGGAAAGCTTTCCTTCCTGGGAGAGCGGCATGTCGTTTCCGTCCGACAGACCTGACCGCAAGATCGATTACATCTTTACTTCGAAAGATATCAAGGTTTTAAAAGCGGAGATTCCTGCCGCTTCAGTGTCCGACCACAGACCCTATACAGCCGATGCCGAGATCTGATTTCCGATGTCTGAGCTCTGATTTCTGAGATCCGGTTTC
>JAGCTF010000092.1 GCA_017963755.1 Clostridia bacterium
TATCCCCCGGCAGCGTAATTTTAAAATTCACATTGTCCGAAGGACAGATCGCGACCGGCAGCCCCATCAGCCGCACGAGCCCCCCGTCATCTGTAACGGCAGGCCTTTCATTATCCGCAATGGAGCAGTAAAATGCATGCGCGTCCGAAATCACACCCAATTTAAAACTCTGAGGAGTCTGTACACACCACACCTGCGACCGGTCCGGCACACTTTCCACTGTTTTTCCGTCTTTACTCAAAACCACAGTATCAACAGCCGGAGCCGCGGTAATACACGCTCCGTCATTACGCGCGAGCATAATGTTTTTCGAGATAATGTCAGAAGAAACGAGCGGCCTGGCCGAATCATGTATCAGGACAATGCTGTCGCTGTCTTTCGCGATCTCCACTGCTGCATTGACCCCCGCCTCGGATGAATCGCGCCTTGAATCCCCGCCCGCGACTATTTTTATGCATTTTTTTATTCCGTGCCTGGCGCAGATTTCTTTTACTCGCCCTTTATAGCCTCTCGGGCAAACTACGATGATCGCGTCGATTTCTTTATGCTTCTCAAACGTTTCAAGCGAGTATGACAATACAGACCGCCCGCATACGTCGGCAAACTGTTTGGGCTCCTCGCTGCCCATTCTCATGCCTTTTCCTGCCGCCAGCACGATTGCGATAACGTCTGCTTTATTATTGTTCTTCTCTTTTACAGAGCTGCTTTTCACCCGCAAAAACCTCCGCACAGCCGCAGTCAATCACATTTTTATGTGTGTAATATAGCATATTGGGAGAAATGAATCAATAGGAGCAGGGAATAGAGCCTGCTGCAGGATTGCCCTTGCAAACTTCGGGCATATATTATATTATTAGCCAGGTTAACACCGAACCGGCGCATCCTGACATTGCCGGAAAAACATCCAACCTTGTCCAGGTGATCAAAATGAAACGAACAATAATCGCGGCAATGCTCGCTGCACTTATATTGACCCCCGCGCTGCTTTACGGATGCGATACGATCAAGCTGCCGGCGCTCTTCACCGACTCGCTCGGGTATATTGACCCCGACCCCGATACGCACGTGAAAGCCGCCGCATCAGGCGATCCCGAAATAATTTACGCGCCGCTCGAAGGATCGTCGGGCTACCGCTACGGACCGTCGATCATATATTACGCCGACGGGTCTTGCGACGGGTGGTTCTCGACTCCGGGATACGGCGGAGAATGGGACTGGATCACGTACCGCCATTCGAAAGACGGTGTTGAATGGGGCCCCGAAAAGGTCGTGTTAATGCCGAACACGGATTCGATGGACAAATACTCATGCTGCGATCCCGGCGTCATATACTTCGGAGGCTGGTACTACCTGGGATACACGTCAACGATCGAAAGCGCGAACGGCGGAGTAAACAACAACGTGTACGTTGCCCGCTCAAGAAGGCCCGACGGACCTTACGAGAAATGGAACGGCAGCGGCTGGGGCGGCGATCCGGCTCCGATCGTTTATTACGACGAATATGATTTGAAGTACGGCGCGGGAGAGCCGAGTTTCGTTATCGCGCGCGGAAAACTGTACGTATATTACACGTGGGTATGCTCAGAAGGCAGTTATACGAAAGTTGCCGTCACAGACACGGAAGAAGACTGGCCGGCAAGGCTCGAGTACGCCGGTACGTGCTACGTGAGGAGAAACTCTCAGGATTCGAGCGACGTGGTCTATCTCGAGGAAGCGGGCAAATTCCTCGCCTTTTCCACGGAGCAGCGTTTCTCCGCAAACAGCGGTATCGCGATCTTCGAGTCGGAGGACGGCGTCAATTTCACCCAGACCTGCCTTTTTAAGGACAGTCTTTACACTTTCTGCCATAATATGGGTGTCGCGCACCGCCCGGACGGCCACATCAGGCTGATCGACGACCTGTTCGTCGGATACGCGTTTTCAAACGGCGCCGAAGGCAACTGGGGCAAGTGGGCCACGGCCGTTCAGCGTATTTCTCTGGAGCTTTACACCGGCTCTGCTGACGAGACGCTCGCTTCCTCCCAGAAAGAGGCAGGTGTGCTCTGCGACGATTATTTTGCCGCGCCTGAAGATATGGACAATATGATAGGTATCGCCTGTTCTCCGCGCCTGTTTGAATTTCCCGAATACGCCGACGGAACCACGGTGAAGATAATCTGGCTCGACAACGCTCTGCGTTCTCACGAGATTTCAGATGAGAAAAACATACGTTTCTCCGGCTACGATAAGTCTCTTATCACTTTTAAAGGAAGTAAAATGTACGTTAAGGGGAAGCAGGGCGTTACGACCGTTTTCGTCACTTATAAAGGGTTCCGGACGGAGTTCAAAGTGTACGTCAGGAAAGAGTACGACGAGATCCACGGCTATTTTAACAAGCAGATCGCCGAATTCCGGCCCGTTATCGAAGAATATACGATCGATCTGGCAGACAGGCACACCCCTCAGCTGCGCGGGTACGTCAGGTTTACGGACAGTACCTGGGGCGATGCTTTTAACGGCAGCGAGGCTTACGATCAAAAGCGGTTCCCGATCACTTATACAGTGTCGGATCCGGACATCATTCGCGTCAATGACACCGGCGTCGTTTTTGCTAATTCCGTAGGCAGCGTTGACGTGACAGTGACGATCACCGGCCCCGAAAGTTCAAGATCGTATACGGTGAGGGTCAACGTGATCGATTCGTCCGGTGGCAGCGTCGGGTAAATTGCGCGATTGAATCCGGGATGCGCCGGGATGCGCCGCTCATAAAAATCTTGAAAAATACTTCAAAATAATATACTATAATACAGTTAACGCTCCGGGAAAGGCCACGGGCGCGAAACAGCGTTCATCCGAACGAAAGGAACAGATTTTTATGACGTATAAAAGCACGAGAGGCGCAGCAAAAGGAATAAGCTTCTCGGAGGCGGTGCTAAAGGGCATTGCCCCCGACGGAGGTCTGTTCGTGCCTGAGCAGGACGTAAGATTCGATTCCCTCGAGCTTGCCGAGATGTGCGGAATGGACTATAAAACGTTGGCCGCGCATATATTCAAACGCTACGCCGGAGACTTCACCGACGCCGAAATAGAATACTGCGTTGACCGCGCTTACGGAAGCGGAAGCAGGTTTGACGCCGAAGATCCCGCGCCCGTGAGACAGCTGAGCCGAAATCTCAGCGTTATGGAACTGTGGCACGGTCCGACTGCGGCGTTCAAGGATATGGCGCTCCAGGCGCTTCCGGCATTTATGTCCGTCGCACTGAAAAAGAGGCGCAGAACAGAGAATGTTTCCGCCGCTGCAGATGCGCAGGGAGCCGAGGGCGGCAGTCAGTCCCGTACTTCCGACACTAAAATAGCTATACTTACCGCAACGAGCGGTGACACCGGGAAGGCGGCAATGGAAGGTTTCAAAGATGCTCCCGGCATAGATATAATGGTTTTCTTCCCCGAAAACGGCGTGAGTGAAATGCAGAGCAGGCAGATGCAGACGCAGGAAGGCGGAAACATCCGCGTCGTTGCCGTACGTGGAAATTTCGATGATGCCCAGACAGGCGTGAAGCGCATATTCGGCGACGATACTTTCCGCGACGCCATTCTGCGCGAAGGCTGGCAGCTCTCGAGCGCTAATTCGATCAACTTCGGGCGCCTGCTGCCTCAGATCGTTTATTATTTTCACGCGTACTTCTCGCTCGTGCGTTCGGAAAGCATAAACCTCGGAGCACCGGTAAATTTCGTTGTCCCCACGGGCAATTTCGGCGATATTCTTGCCGCCTACTACGCGTATAAAAACGGCCTTCCGGTCGGGCGCCTGATCTGCGCCGCAAACTCGAACTCGGTCGTGGCGGATTTCATTAATACCGGATACTATAATGCGAACCGCGAGTTCAAAGTTACGATCTCCCCCGCCATGGACATACTCATTTCGTCGAACCTCGAGCGCCTTATCTACGACATGTCCGGCGAAGACGAGAAGACCACGGCGAAGCTGATGATGGACCTTCGGACAAACGGATCATATAACGTTGACCGCGCCGTACTTTCGGGCATCACGAGCCTGTTCTGGGCGGACAAAGCAAGTGAGGATGAGACAAGGGCAACTATTTCGGATTACTGGAAGCAGTACCGTTATCTCGTTGACCCGCATACCGCTGTCGGCCTCAACGTTTACGACAAATACGTCATTTCGAGCGGCGATCTCACGCCTACTGTTGCAGTTTCCACCGCCAGTCCGTTCAAGTTCAACCGCAGCGTGGCGGAAGCGGTCTTCAGCTCCACGAACGGATACGGGAGCCTGCCGGACGGCGCGGCTCCGGACACGGATAATATAAGTGAATTTACGCTTCTTACGCTGCTTTCTGAGACTACAGGATGTCCGATCCCCGCTCCCCTTCAGGGCCTTAATAAGAAGCCGCTGCTCCACACAGGAGTGTGCGATAAAGATAAGATGGAAGACGAAGTACTCTCGTTCCTTCGGCGCGAAGTTCAAAGCGCTAAATGAGAAAGGATATGAAGTTTTATGTATAAAATTGCAGTTTGCGGCTGCGGAGTTGTCGGTTCCGGCGTGTGCGACGCTCTTATCCACCAGCGCGAAAAATTAAGCAGAAGATTTGCCAGAGAAGTAGGCCTTGCGTACGTACTTGACATACGCGACCTTAAAGGAACGCCCTACGAGCCATATAAGACGGACAGCCTGGAAACGATATTGTCCGATCCCGAGACCGAAGTCGTGGTCATAACCATCGGCGGGCTGGATCTCGCTGCGGATTACTGCTTCAGAGCGCTCAAAGCCGGAAAGCACGTAGTAACTTCGAACAAAGCCGTTGTCGCCGCGCACGGGCCGGAGCTTGAACGATTAGCGTTTTCGAAGAATCACAGATTTATGTACGAGGCGAGCGTCGGAGGCGGGATACCGATCATCAGACCGCTCAATATCTGCCTTTACGCAAATGATATTACGGAGATACAGGGTATCCTGAACGGTACGACTAACTATATGCTCACCGGTATGTTCCGCAGGCACGCTTCGTTCGACGAGATGCTGGCCAGAGCGCAGAGAAAAGGGTACGCTGAAGCTGATCCCACGGCGGACGTTGACGGATACGACGCGGCGAGGAAGATAGCGATCCTGTCCTCTATAGCGTACGGCGGGTTCGTTGATTACCGGAAGGTACCGTGCCGCGGCATCAGAGATGTGGCGCTGGTGGATCACGAGCTGGCGGACAAGGCCGGATTTGCAATTAAACTTATTGCCGGCAGCCGTTTCGAAGGCGGAAAAGTCTACATAAGCGTCGAGCCGAAGCTTGTCCCGCGCGGACATTTGCTGTCGGACGTTAATTCGGTGTACAACGCGATATTGACGAAGGGCAATTACACGGGCGATTCGCTGTTTTACGGTCAGGGTGCGGGCAAGGAAGCTACCGCCAGCGCCGTTGTCGGCGATATAGTGGAGCTGCTGGAAGCGCCTTCGGTTTCGTCGCTGCCTGAATTCGTCGATAAGGAAGCGGAGATCGCGCGTGATGAGCGCCCCGCGAGATATTATATTCGTTTCACGTCGCTTCGCCCCGTTCCGGCAGGCGCGCTGATCGATCTGTTCGGGGACGATACCCTGTGCCTGTATTCGAAGGTCGAAAAAGACCCGTGGGAAGACATCGACGTTGACGTCACGGGCGGCGTTATCACTCCCGCCTGCACGCCCGAGGAACTCGAAGCGAAGGTCCCGGGGCTGAATCCGCTGGGGGCAACGCTTAAACTGATCCTGAAAGTGCTTGATTGACGAGCGCACGATCTTGAACACCTGAATTAAAAGCGCTTCTGTGAGAACGCGTAACTGAGAGGATGCCTGACTGATATGAAAGTAATTAAATTTGGCGGAAGCTCTATGGCTGACGCAAAGCAGTTCAAAAAAGTGGCAAATATCGTGCTGTCCGATCCCGAGCGGCGCGTTGTGGTCGTTTCCGCACCGGGAAAACGCGGCGAGAACGACACTAAGGTTACCGATCTGCTGATCGACCTCGCTAAAAAAGCGTGGGAAGGCGGAGACGTAAAAGCCGGGATCGATACGGTAGTCTCCCGCTATGAATCGATCGCGAAAGACCTGAAACTCGGGAACGCTATCATTGACACGATCAGGGACGACCTTAATGAGCGCATCGCTCATAAGAACGGAAACTGGCTGAAGTTTCTGGATTCGATGAAGGCCGCGGGCGAGGATAATTCCGCGAAGCTTATGGCGGCGTACCTTCAGAGCCGCAATCATAACGCGAAATACGTTAATCCGAAGGACGCGGGGCTGTTTTTAACGGAAGAATTCGGGAACGCGCAGGTGCTGCCCAAATCGTACGAGCTGCTTAAAAAGCTCAACGATATGGAAGAGATCGTCGTTTTCCCCGGCTTTTTCGGCTATTCTGAAGACGGCGACGTGGTGACGTTCTCGCGCGGCGGTTCGGACGTCACGGGCGGCATTTTAGCGGCTGCGCTCGATGCGGACGTGTACGAGAACTTCACCGACGTGGATTTCGTGTACGCCGCGAACCCGCATATCGTCGATAATCCCTTCCCCATCCCGCTGTTTACGTACGAGGAAATGCGAGAACTTTCGTACGGCGGATTCAGCGTACTTCACGAAGAAGCGCTTGCCCCCGTATACAGCCTCGGCATCCCGGTCAATATCCGCAATACCAATAATCCGGACGCTCCCGGCACGTTCATTGTCGCCGACAATAAAGCTCCGAAGTCTACGTTCCCCGTCGTGGGTATCGCGGCGGACAAGGGCTTTATGACGATCCACGTTTACAAGTACATGATGAACCGCGAGATCGGTTTCGGACGCAGATTGCTGCAGATCCTCGAGGAAGAAGGCATCTCGTACGAACATACGCCTTCCGGGATCGACAGCATTTCGATAATCATACGCGAGGTAAACTGCCCCGAGGATAAGCTTGAGCGCGTTGTCAGCCGCATCTACGGCACGCTGGGCGTGAATTCCGTGCACGTGGTACATAATCAGGCGATCGTGATGCTTGTCGGCCGCGGCATGACCAAGTCCGTCGGTATCGCTGCGAGAGCCGCTGAGGCGTTCAACCGTTCCGGGATCAACATCAATATGATCAACCAGGGTTCGAGTGAAGTAAGTATCATGTTTGGCGTGGACGGCAACGACGCTAAGCCTGCCGTGAAGGCGCTTTACGACGAGTTCTTTAATTGACGTGGCCGGATAGTTTCTCTTTATTTTTCGCTTCTTATCTTCCGGCCTGATCGCATTTTATGCGTTAGGAGGAATAATTATGCCAGAGGATCGTTACCTGCATCAGGCGAAACGTTTTCATATGCCTGCGGCGCTTACGCTTTCGCTAATTATTGTGTTTGCGCTTGGGGCATTTGTTTTTTCGGGCTGCGCGAAGACAAACGCGCCTAAAAAAGGAGACAACATCATGATCGCTGAACTTAATTGCCGCTCTCCCTTTACACTTGTGACCGATATGTACGCATCTTTCGATACCGTCTCTGACGCGGAAGCATTCGCAGCAGCGGTCGAGAACAAACTTCACGCAAAAATAAAGCGTGCGCCGTCGGATAAACCTGAGAAATTCGGAAATTATATTCTGGCATTCGGCTCGAACGACGTTCCCGAGTGTGCTTCTCTTATGAATTCCCTTAAAAAAAATGAATACGCCATTAAGGTGAGTGAGAGTGCGGAAGACCGGATAGTCGTTTCGGTAGCGTTTAACGGAGGTCTTGCGAGGCGCGCGGCAATAGATACGCTTCTCGATTGCTGTATGACAGGCATCGATTCTCCGACCGGCGAATTTTCAATTCCTGCCGATACGGATGTGCGGGGCAGCGTCAGCGCGGACGAGCTGATCATTACGACTGACGTTTCTTTAAGAGATCCATGCATACTGCTCGAGAACGGCGTGTATTATATGTACGGCACGGGCTGGCAGTATTATAAGAATTCTTCCGGAGAACTTAAGGGGCCGTGGGAAGGGCCTTTCCAGTGTGTTACTGAAAAGCCGGCGGATTCCGACAAACAGTACTGGGCGCCTGAAGTGCATAAGTACGACGGCGCGTATTATATGTTTACTACGTATCACAAGGTCGATAACGACCACAGGGGCTGCGTGATCTACCGTTCCCCGACTCCCGAAGGGCCGTTTGAGATGTGGTCTGACGGACACGTAACTCCGTCCGACTGGGACTGCATCGACGGAACGCTTTACGTTGACGATTCCGGCCAGCCGTGGATGGTTTTTGTGCATGAATGGACCGGTACGCCGGACAATATCGGCCGTATGTCGATCGCGAAATTGTCCCCCGACCTTAAAAAGTTTATATCTGAGCCCAAAGACATTTTTACTGCCACTGAAGCGAAGTGGGCAACAGGTACGATCACCGACGGTCCGTGGCTTTACAGGACGAGGGGCGGCGATCTGCTTATGATCTGGTCAAATTTCGACGAGGCCGGCTACGCCGTGGGCATCGCCAGATCCTCCAACGGTAAGATCGACGGCAAATGGCAGCAGCTTGATTATCAGCTCTATTCAAACAGATTTGCGAACAGCTTCGACGGCGGCCACGGTATGCTTTTCCGCAACGCAAATGGCTTGTTCCTTTCTATCCATTCTCCGAACAATGCTTCCGATAAGCGCAAGACGCTGGCGGTGATGGTGCCCATAAAGGAAACGGGCAATATGCTTTTCTGGGATTTCCGTTATGAGGGCAAAACTGAATAGATGAGTTTTTGATTAAAGATTTTCCAGACTCCAGTTTGCAACGGCGTTGAGGTCGGATCCGGCGTATCTGCCGTTTTTAGCGGCATAGAACGCCGCCGAAGCGATCATAGCGCCGTTGTCCGTACAGAGCAGAGGTTTAGGGCAGAATACGTAAAGGCCCCTTGCCTCTGCTTTTTTTCTGACCTGTGCTTTGAGCGCTGAATTTGCCGCTACTCCGCCTGCCAGGGCAATATTTTTATCGCCCGTCAGTTCCGCCGCGGCCATCAGGTGCTCACTCAGCACGTCTGTAACGGCATACTGAAAAGAGGCGCAGACGTCCGGGATGCTGATCTCGCCGCCCTTTGCGCGCGTATTGTTCAGGTAATTTAGCACAGCGGTTTTTATACCGCTGAAGCTGAAATCGAGGCTGTCGGGGAAAGTAGTTTCGGGAAAACGGATAGCGTGCGGGTCTCCGTCCGCGGCTGTGCGGTCGATCACCGGTCCTCCCGGATATCCGAGTCCGAGCGCGCGTGCAATCTTATCGAACGCTTCACCTGCCGCGTCGTCGCGCGTACGCCCGATGATGCGGAACTTTCCGTAATCTGAGACGCGGACAATATGGCTGTGCCCTCCTGATACTACGAGGCACGTAAACGGCGGCTCGAGTTCCGGAGATTCAAGATAATTTGCGCTTATATGTCCTTCAAGGTGGTGCACCGGCACGAGCGGCCTGTTCCAAACGTACGCAAGCGTTTTAGCTGCCTGGACTCCCACGAGCAGCGCTCCTATAAGCCCCGGACCGCGCGTAACGCCGATCGCACCTATATCTTCCGGCTTAACTCCTGCATCTTTAAGCGCCTGAAAAATGACTGAATCAATAACTTCAACGTGCTTTCTGGAAGCGATCTCAGGCACGACTCCGCCGTATAATTTATGAAAATCGAGTGAAGAAGCGATCACGTCGGACAATACTTCCCTGCCGTCGGCAACGACCGCGGCCGACGTTTCGTCACAGCTCGATTCTATTCCCAAAGTCAGAAGACTCATACTGCCTTTTTCTTGGCTTTCTTTGATTCGTGCGCCCCTAAGGGATCGCCGTTCTTGTCAAAAAGTTCAGGCTCGGCGCCGTCGGTTATCGTAGCTTTTGTAACGACGCACTTTCCAACGTTTTCAAGCGACGGAATATTGAACATAACTTCCTGCATTGCCTTCTCCACGATCGAACGAAGGCCCCTCGCTCCGGTACCTCTCTCAAGCGCGATCTTCGCTATCGCCCGCACCGCCTCATCTTCGAATTCGAGTTCCACACCGTCGAATTCGAGCAGCTTTTTATACTGCTTCACGATGGCGTTTTTGGGCTCGGTCATGATCCGGCAGAGCATATCTTCATCGAGAGCATTGAGCGTAACGATCGCTGGAACGCGGCCGATAAATTCCGGGATCAGTCCGAATTTAAGCAGATCCTGAGGTTCTACTTTTGCAAGAAGATTATCCACGTTAAGCGTCTGCTGGCTGTGAACGGTTCCGGAGAATCCGATAGTGTTTTTACCGATCCTGCGGTCGATTATTTTAGGAAGCCCGTCGAACGCGCCGGAACAAATGAAAAGTATATTCGTAGTATCGATCTTTATATATTCCTGCTGCGGGTGCTTTCTTCCGCCCTGCGGAGGCACTGAAGCGATAGTACCTTCCAGTATCTTAAGAAGGCTCTGCTGCACGCCTTCGCCGCTGACGTCGCGCGTGATAGAAGGGCTGTCGCTCTTCTTTGAGATCTTATCGATCTCATCCACAAATACGATACCGAGTTCTGCGCGTTCAATATCATAATCTGCAGCCTGGATCAGCCTCAGCAGGATATTCTCAACGTCTTCTCCCACGTAACCCGCTTCGGTGAGCGTCGTTGCATCGGCTATCGCGAACGGAACGTTCAATATCTTCGCCATTGTCTGCGCAAGGTACGTTTTTCCTACACCGGTAGGTCCGATAAGCAGCACGTTAGACTTCTGGATCTCGCAGTCATTTCCGGCTTCAGCCTTATTTTCCGCTTCGGGATCGCCCGAAGCTTTTGAATCGGCGGTTTTTGCTTTCTTTCTGGCAGAGAGTTCCTTCTCGTTTTTCTCGTCAAAAAACACTATACGCTTGTAATGATTGTATACGGCAACGGCGAGCGCTTTTTTAGCCTCGTCCTGCCCTATAACGTATTCGTCAAGCGCAGCCTTGATCTCCGCCGGTTTGAGCAGCGTCAATCCTTCTGGCTTCAGTTCTTCGCTGAACAGGCCTTCCCTTTCATCCGAAGTTTCATCCTCGGAAAGGATATCGCAGCAAAGGTCAATGCAGTCGCTGCAGATATACACGCCCGGACCGGCAATAATACGTTTAACCTGCCCCTCGCTTTTTCCGCAAAAAGAGCAGCGCACGGTTTCTTTCTTATTATTAGCCATACTTATCCCTTTCCGCCCTGGGGCAGGTTCAGGCTCTGTGAGTCATGACTTTATCGATAAGTCCGTACTCAAGTGCCTGCTCCGCAGTAAGGAAATTGTCTCTGTCCGTATCTTTTTCGATTATTTCGATAGATTTGCCTGTGCAGTCGCTGAGTATCTGATTCAGCTTCCTGCGCGTACGAATAATATGATCGGTGTGGATCTGCATATCGGAAGCCTGGCCCTGGAATCCTCCGAGAGGCTGGTGGATCATGATCTCGCTGTTGGGCAGAGCAAAACGTTTGCCCTTCGCACCTGCGGCGAGCAGTACGGCACCCATGCTGGCGGCCATACCGACGCAGATCGTTGACACGTCGCACTTTACGAACTGCATCGTGTCATATATAGCCATTCCGGCAGAAACAGAACCGCCGGGGCTGTTGATGTAAAGCTGGATGTCCTTGTCCGGATTCTCGGATTCAAGGAACAGAAGCTGAGCTACGACCAGGCTCGCGGTCACGTCGTTAACTTCGTCGCTGAGCATAACGATCCTGTCGTTGAGTAATCTCGAAAAAATATCGTACGAGCGCTCTCCGCGGCTCGTCTGTTCTACTACCATAGGTATGTATGCCATCTTAAACCCTCCTTTGCGGGATCTGCGGGCAATATCAGCCGCCGGTTTCTTCGTCAGTCTTTTTTCTCCGCTGTTTCTTCAGCTTTTTTTACCGGAACTGCGGAATCTGCGATCAGATCAGCGGCCTTCCTGCGCTTGATGTCTCTGACAATATTCTCTTTGCTGCCTCCGTACACGTTTTTCACTTCTTCGAGCGACATCTTCATGTATTCGGCTGCGGCTGCAAACTCTTTATCAACTTCTTCTTCGGTAGCGTCGAAGCCTTCGGCTGCGGCGATAGCGTCCATAACGAGATCGCGTCTTACGTTGATCTCTGCCTGAGGTCTGATGCGCTCCTTATATCCTGCTTCGTCAACGCCCATGTACTGAAGGTACTGATTCAGTTTCATTCCGTACGATTTGAGCTGCTCTTCCATGCGTCTTACTTCATTTTCCTGCTCGGCAGCGATCATCGGCTCGGGAATGTCGATCTCCGCGTTATCAAGCGCTTTTTTCATCGCTTCTTCGCGCATTTCGGACTTTGCCTGTTTCTCTTTGCGCTCTTCAAGTTTTTTGCGCAGATCTGCTTTATATTCGTCGAGCGTGTCGAACTCGCTCACGTCGGAAGCAAATTCATCATCGATGACAGGAATCTCCTGAACCTTGATCTCATTGACCTTGCACTTGAATACGGCGGGCTTTCCGGCGAGGGAAGCTTCCTGATACTCTTCGGGGAAAGTAACGTTGACCTCGATATCTTTTCCGATCTCAGCGCCGACAAGCTGTTCCTCGAAGCCGGGGATGAACTGGCCGGATCCGAGTTTGAGCGAGTAGTTCTCGCCTTTCCCGCCCTCGAAAGCGACGCCGTCGACAAATCCTTCGAAGTCGAGGCTGACGGTGTCTCCGTCCTGCGCCGCTCTGTCGTCAACGGATATCATGCGCGCGTTCTTCTCTGCTTCTTTCTTTACTTCTGCGTCAACGTCTTCGTCAGTTACGGCGGTGTCAACTTCGGTCACTTCGATGTTTCTGTACTGTCCGAGTTTAACTTCGGGGCGAACGTAAACTTCCAGCGTGAATACGGCTTTTTCGGGAGAGAATTCTACGAGTTTTACGTTCTGGGGGTAGGAGACGACGTCGAGTTTAAGCTCGTCAAGCGCCGCTTCGTATTCTTTATTAAGCACGTAATCCGCTGCGTCATTATAGAGCACTTCTTTACCGTAGACCTGCTCTACGATGCGGCGGGGTGCTTTTCCGGGTCTGAATCCGTTGATGCGGAACTCGTTTTTATGAGCGCGGAAAGCAGCCTCGAGGCCTTCTTCTATTACTTCAGGTGTGGATTCGATCTCCAGACCGATGAGGTTCGTTTTAATGTCATTCTTTTTAACTTGCATGATAGCCACTCCGTTCGATTTTTATTTTGTTTTTATGTATTTATGTAAGCTTATGCCGGCAAAATACAGCTCCGTCCTGTTTTGCTTCTTTTCTTTATCAGTCAGGGCTGTTTGCCTTTTAAGCATATTATGTCAAATTTTGAAAAAGGCTTGCCCGGAAGGCAAGCCTCGTTCGTTTCATCCCGGCAAGGCCTGCCGGGCCGCAGAAATGAAGATCTCCGCAGCCTTTCCGGATCAACTGAATTACAGGCCGTACCTCTTGTTGAACTTATCGACGCGGCCGCCGGTATCAACGAGTTTCTGCTTTCCGGTATAGTAAGGATGGCATTTGGAGCAAATTTCTACCGTGATGTCCTTCCTCGTCGAAAACGTGGTGAATGTTTCGCCACATGCGCACTTCGCGGTCGTCTCAAAAAACTTAGGATGAATTCCTTCTTTCATTCCTGTCACCTTCTTTCGCTCAAAGCTTCCACTTTATATGGCAAAATCAGCTTTCGCCTGTTTGGCTTTGTAATGTGCCTGATTCCGGCACGGATTTGCCGTGCGGACAGAACAGCAGATTAGATTATACCACGACCCGGCGGGGCAATGCAAGTGAAAAATACAAGACGCAGGGGCGCAGCCGGCAACGAGCTGCTGGCATTCGGTTCGCCTTTCTCCAATTGCGGCCGTATCGATTACGGCCGCAGCTCTGTCTTTTTTCATTTGCGGCCGTATCGGCGAAGAAGGTCGTACGGCCGCATTCATACTTTTTTGTGTTTGCGGCCGTAGCGATGAGCGAAATGCACGGCCGCAATTCTGTCTTTCTCCAATGGCGGCCGTATCAGCGAAGAAGGTAGTACGGCCGCATTCATACTTTTTTGTGTTTGCGGCCGTAGCGATGAGCGA
>JAGCTF010000093.1 GCA_017963755.1 Clostridia bacterium
AAAGGACATTGTCCGTCCATCTTCGCCGAATTATCACGGATGCGGGAACAAGCTTCGCCATTCCAGATATTGTCCCACGGCTCCTTGAGCAAATTGCCCAGCGGCTCGGAAGAAAGCCAGCTCTGGCAAGGGACAACGTTGCCCCCGGGCGTGACCGCCATATTGCTGAGGCACGCGCCGCACGTCGGAACGTTGATCCCCAGTTCCCTGCAGAATCCTTCGCTCACCCAGCCGGGCGACGTGAAGCTGATCTCCATGCCGTTTGCAAAGCAGTATTCCACCGCCTCTTTAAGCACCTCTTTTATCTCCTCTTCCGTAAGCTGAAGCGCCCCGGAAGCCTCTCCCGCAGCATTTCCGGTCGTGATGAGGCCGGAGCACGTAACGTAAATGACGCCTTTTTCGTGCAGGAATTTCAGCGTGTCAACGTAATTTCTGTTCATCGTGCAGAGCGGCGTATTTATGCTGAGATTAATGCCTGCCGCGAGCGCGTTGTCAATACCCGCGACGGTATCTTTGTACCCCTGCGCGCCCACAAGAGCATTGTGCACCGCTTCGTCGCACGAGTAGAACGTGATCTGCATGCTGTCCAAAGACGCTTTCTTCAGCCCCTGGCAATATTCGGGTGTCAATTTGATTCCATTCGTGTTGAGTCTTGTTATGAACCATCTGGCATACTCTATCAGTTCAAACAGATCGTCGCGCATCGTAGGTTCTCCGCCCGTAAACGTGACCTGAGAGACTCCGATCCCGCGGCAAGTATCGATTATTTTCTTCCATTCTTCGGTAGAAAGTTCCTGCTCTTCGGAGGAAGGCTGCCCGGCGGCGTAGCAATGAACGCATTTCTGGTTGCAGTGCCACATTCCGCCCTTCGTCATGGCGCTCACCAGCAGATCCATTCTGTGCGGTGCGTTCATAAACGGGGCGTATTCGCCTAGACTGATATAGTCGATGCGCTCTTCTACCGGATTTCCGTACGCTATATCCGCGAACGTTTTCATGATGCGGAAAATGTCTGTGCGCAGCCGTTTTTTGGATACAAGCGGGTAAGTCTTTTTAACCGTGCGGCAGGCGTTGTCAACGATATTGTCCACTTCCGCCTGTGTGATCGGTTTCCCGCTGTATTTATTGATCTCCTCGATGAGTTCTGTCAGCAGCACGCACCACGAGACGTTGACCGGGATCACGTCCTGGCCGTTTATTATTGCCGTGCCGGGGTAGATCTGGCCGTTTTCGAAATCGGTCTTCGGCGGGATCAGATGTATGCGCACAACGCCGGGTCCTTCAGGATTCAGCGTCGTATGATGTACTTCGTTAAATTTCAATGCGGCGTAGTCAAGTTCACGTACTGTTGCTCTCATATTTTACACCTCTTTCTTAACTCGCTCTTCGCCCGGGGCCGGTCCGGCGCTGGCAACGAAGCTCAGAATTCTACTTCCATTCCGTCGTACGATACGAGGAATCCTTTTTCTGCCATTGCCGGTGCGATCTCGTCGTATACCGCTCTGCCGTTGTGCGAGAAGTGGTTGAGGCAGAATACCGTGCGTTCATCCGCGAGCCCGGCGGCAATAAGTTTTGCCCTCGCCTTTTCGCATGCGTTCGTACCCATATGGCCGCGTTCGTACTGTGCGTACAGTCCTCCGGTGCAGTCAAGTGACACGAAGTCGAATTTAAGTCCGCGCGCGATCATATATTCCCAGTCTTTTTCCGGCAGTATGCCTGTGTCGTGGGCGTACAGCATCGCTTTTCCGCCGCGCTCAATGATATATATAACAGAATCGGCGTGCGGATCGTGATCGGCGTCCATCGGCGTTACGTCGTAGCCCTCGATATTTGCCGTTTTAAAGCGTTCGAGCACCTGGACGTGTATTCTATCTGCCGCACACCCGGAAGTGGCTTTTTCGACCATTCTGCACGGTTTTTCGGTGCCGTAGACGGTCATGTACGGTGCGGATGCGTCGTCAAGGTAAGCGAATCCCTGTCTGCGGTTGCAGAAGTCTTCCGCGTACAGGTGGTCTTCGTGCGAGTGGGTAATGATGCACGCGCGTATCTGGTCCATTTTGATATCGTTTTTTATGAAGTGCCAGTACGTGTCCGCGGAGAAATCTATGAGCAGTTTGTCGTCAATAATGCTTTGTGATCTGCTTCTTATGTTTCTTCCGCCTTTTTCGCGCGCGATCCTGCACGCCTCGCACGTACAAAACAGTGCAGGCCAACCTTCCGCCGCCGCTGTGCCGAGATATCTGATTTTCATGTGTAATGTCTCCTTTATTTTCCGTGCGCTCCGCGGCTCGGGTAATCATACACGTTTGCCCGGGCGCCAATTGATTTCTCCGCCGCTGATTATACCATAAAGCACGGGGTGCGTGTCAATGATGCGGGAGGTGACAACGAAGTTAGCTGCGCCGCCTATGATGTCGAATACGGCCGCATTTCGCCTTTTCCCTATTTGCGACCGTACAAATGAGCAATTCACGGCCGCTTTTCATCTTCTTATCTTTGGCGAAGCCGAATGAATAGCTAAGAATTTTGTTTGACCGAAATGCGAGTTAATGTAGGGAGCGCATGAGACCCAAAATTCGTGCTATCATTCGGTTCGCCTTTTTCATTTGCGGCCGTATTGGCGAAGAAGGTCGTTCGGCCGCATTCCTTCTTTGCCCTATTTGCGGCCGTCTAAATGAGCAATTCGCAGCCGCTTTTCATCTTCTTCTCTTTAGCGAAGCCGAAT
>JAGCTF010000094.1 GCA_017963755.1 Clostridia bacterium
CTGCTTGTAAAGCTTCCGAAAATCTCCCCGCCTACATTCGACCCCCACAGACTTACGTTTCTGTTTGTTGGGTTTATCCTCGGTTTCGGGATGTCCCGTGCTTGCTTACAGCGATTTGCATTGTTTTGACATTAGGTCCTTCCCGGTTTGCGCTCACGGTACTACGACCTCAGCTGACTCCCGGTCATAAGCTTTTTGTCGCACGTGCCTATGCACGCTGACCGGGCCTCCCGGGGTAAGGTACAGTTCTTTCGCCGCACAACCTCCGGATTTACTGCTTCGGCTTTACGTTTACCTTTTGGGCTTTGGTTTGTTCGGCAACCTTACCCGCCGTTTAGCCTTGTATCCGGTTTCTGTTCGTAGGCTCGTCGGCTTTGCTACACCGCTTCCTCCCCCGTCACCATTGCTGATGCCGGCTTGCGGTTCGCTACACTTGGCGGTAAATACCTGTGGCGGGACTTTCACCCGCAAGAACTATGCCGTGCCCGGCACACCGATAAAAAAACCCGCGGCTCTATTGCTGCGGGTCTTTTTAAAACATCTTCATCAGATTTTTTCTGTAATCTTCGCCGCTTTACCAACTCTGCCGCGCAGGTAGTAAAGTTTAGCTCTCCTGACTTTACCGTGACGAACTACTTCGACCTTGGCTACTTTGGGAGAATGAAGCGGGAATACTCTTTCGACGCCTACGCCGTAAGAAATACGTCTTACAGTGAAAGATTCGCGAAGACCTTCGCCGCGCATACCGATTACAGTTCCCTCGAACACCTGAATTCTCTCTCTGGTTCCTTCGATAACTTTGAAGTGTACGCGTACGAAATCACCGATAGCGAGCTTTGGAGTATTTTCCTCGCTTTTGAGATAATCAGCTTCAACCGCTTTAATTATATCCATCGTTTATTCACTCCTCTTCCTTCAGACGTTCATGCGATGAACTGCAGCGGACCGTCCTGATATGCTGTGTCACAAGCACAGCGAAAGGTATTCTACCACGTCCGCGCACTCGTTGTCAACAAAAATTTTTGCCTTTTTAGCCGTGGTTTGCAGCCTTTTTTCACGCCGTTTTTTCACGCACTAATTAGCTTAAAGCTGCTTTGCTTTTGTCCTATCCGGCTTAGGTCCGAACATCTGATACAGATTGCACTTAAGCATACCGTTATAAAGCTTGCGCTTCTTGTCCGCACGCCGCCCGAAACATTTCTCAAAGTCTTCAAACGAAGTAATGACATAAAAAGACCACGTAGGGAAATTCTTAAAATGCGCCCCCATAGCCTTGTACAATTCCCGAACTTCAGCCTCTTCTTCCAGCCTTTGACCATAAGGCGGATTCGTAATAATAAAGCCGTACTGCTTCGAAGACGAAACAGCCCTGAAATCAAGCTTCTGGAAAGTTATATCATTCGCAAGGCCCATAAAAGCGGCATTGTCCTTAGCCTGCTTTATAGCAAAATAATCAATATCGGAACCGGAAATCTGCAGTTTAATATCCCGGTCGATAGCAGACTCAGCCTCAAGCCTCGCCTTAACTAAGATGCCCTTATCGAAACAGGACCACTTTTCAAAATCAAATTCGCGTTTAAGCCCCGGAGCAATATTCCGCGCGATCATTGCGGCCTCTATAGGGATCGTTCCGGTTCCGCAGAAAGGATCGATAAGCGCTCTGTCCTTCTTCCAGCGGCTGACTAAGATCATACCTGCGGCAAGCGTTTCTTTTATAGGCGCCTTCCCCGCTTCTTTCCTGTAGCCGCGCTTGTGCAGTCCCGCACCGGACGTATCGAGCGTGATCATCGCGATATCATTAAGGATCGAAACCTCAAGCTTATATTTCGGCCCTGTCTCAGGAAACCATTCAAGCCCGTAATGCTTTTTCATGCGCTCCACGGCCGCTTTTTTCGTTATCGCCTGACAGTCGGGCACGCTGAAAAGCGTTGACTTTACCGACTTACCAGTGACCGGAAAGCACGCATCCGGGCCCATCAGTTCTTCAAACGGTATACCCAGAACGAGCTGAAAAAGATCCTCAAAAGTAGTAGCTCTGCCTTCCGCAAGCAGAATCAGGACCCTGTCTGCCGTACGCAGCCAGAGATTCGCGCGGGCAACGGTCTCGAAGTCTCCCTTAAACCTCACCCGTCCGTTTTCTGTTACAGCATTTTCAACTCCGAGCCACTCGAGTTCTCTGGCAACCACTCCCTCAAGCCCGAATGCAGCGGTGGCAATAAGATCAAACTGTTTCACCAAAAGTTTCTCCTTTTAAATTTTCAAGCAGCGATCGTGTTTCAGGCGCACGAATAAAATCGGCAGCGGCTAACGGAAAAGTTCCGTCAGAAAGCAGCCATTTTTTGCCTCGAGGCAGCGAACTGACCCAGATCCGCTCCTGTCTCATCACAGTCTTTCTCACCGACGCGATCACAGACCATAATCCGATGTCAGGATCAGACACTCCCGCGGCATCTCTCTTATTCCGGGCAGCATCGGAAGACAACGGACCGTATTTATTGTCCCCGCAAAGCGGAGCACCGGCGAGCGAAAACTGCGCTCTTATCTGGTGGCTTCGTCCCGTGACAGGCACTGCGAAATAAATAAAACGCTCAGAACGAACGCTCAGCTCTGATTCATTGACCGTAATACGTTCCGATACTGCTTCGCACGGAACAGCACAAATATACTTATAATACAATACACATTCGCGCCCCTCGTCCGATCTAAAAACCCGGTTCTGCCGCTCGTCTTTCTTAAGGCGGTCTCTCAGAAAACCCTCGTCAGGCCCGCAGATACGCTTCTCTGTAAGAGCAAAATACCCTTTATAAAAATTACCGGTACGCATATCTTCCGAAGCCCTTGACGCACCTTTTGAAGTTTTAGCAAAAAACATTGCGCCCCCGACGTTTCGGTCAAGGCGGTGAATAAGACCCACGAACGCTTTCCCCGGTTTACCAAATCTCCGGGCAATATCCGAAGACAAAAGCGTAAGCATATCCGCGGAACCGCTCCCGTCGCTCTGCGATAAGATCCCAGAGGGTTTTACGACACCGATCAGGTGATTATCTTCGTATAATATTTCAAAACGCGAATCGGTCATAAATCTCCACACCCGGGCCAAGGAGCGCCGCGTACGAACCGCACGGAAGAACGATGCCTTTACCGCCTGCTTTTCCTGATAACGGAAGCAGCAGATCTCCGCTTTCAAAAGAGCAGGAACCGGAAAGACGCTCCGGAACAGAAAGCCTCAGTATATTTTCTGTGACCGAAGGAGAAAAACCGGTCGTATAAGAATTCAACAGCAAAAATAGAGGCCTGTCAGAAAGAAGTTCCATACAGCTTTTAACAAAACCAGAAAGATTATCTTCAAGCTTCCAGATCTCGCCTGAAGGCCCCCTCCCGTACGAAGGAGGATCCATTATTATACCGTCGTATTTATGTCCGCGCCTGATCTCCCGGGCAACGAATTTGAACGCGTCGTCAACGATATATCTTACCGTCCTGTCCGAGAGGCCGGAAGCTTCGACGTTCTCGCGAGCCCTGGTCACCATGCCTTTCGAGGCGTCAACGTGGCACACTGCCGCTCCTGCTTTCGCCAAAGCCACAGTTGCCCCTCCGGTATACCCGAACAGATTTAATATCTCCGGCCTGCGCCCTTCCGCAATTGCCCCGGAAACCGCTTTATACATCCATTCCCAGTTAGCGGCCTGCTCGGGAAACAGTCCGGTATGCTTGAATCCCATTGGCTCAATAATGAATCTCAGCCCGATCGAGCCGTATCCTATCTCCCAGTGTTCCGGAAATTTTCTGTTATAATGCCATTGACCGCCGCCCGAAGAAGAACGGGAATACTCCGCCGCGGCTTTATGCCACAGAGAAGGCTCGGATTTTTCCCATATAACCTGAGGATCCGGGCGTGAGAGGATGATATCTCCCCAGCGCTCAAGCTTCATTCCATCTCCGGTATCAAGCAGTTCGTAATCCTGCCATTTATCGGCGGTAAGATTCACTTTGAACCTCCGCACATAATTTCAGTGACCATATCAGCTATCTCGGGCAGCATTCCCTGCTCTTTTGTGAAATTAAAGATAGTATAGCGAGGTCTGATCCTGTAACCGTTATTAAGGCTGCGGTTGAAGAGATCAGGACTGATGCCGAGATCCATCGGTGTCAGCGCCATTCCTGCACGTGCATAAATATCTCGCAGCATGTCCGGATCAGGAGGATTAACCGAATCAACGACTTCAAAACGCTTGCGCATGATCTTATAAACTTCAGCCGAAGCAATCGAACCGAGCCCTACAGAATTACCGTGAAGCGGATGCTCCACGCCTCTCGCGATCCCGTCAAGTTCCCAGAAGTGCGCAAGATGATGTTCACTGCCGGATGCCGGTCTGGTGTAACCTATAAGTCCTATTGAAACGCCCGTAAGGATAAGCGTATCGTTCATCTTCTGCACGGCTTCAGGCTCTCCGCGGAAGTAAGCATCCTGATTAGCGACACATTCATCCACGGCATTTTGTACAAGTTCCGCAGTTATATCGCAATAGTGGTCGCCCTTCACTTTATGCGCGAGTCGCCAGTCGGCGAGAGCGGTGAATTTTCCTATAACATCTCCGTATCCGGCTTTCTTCATAATAAGAGGCGCGGTATTGATAAGGTCGGTATCAGTAACTATAGCATAAGGATATTGAGCGGGATAAGTGATTTTCTGCCGGTCAACGATCAGCGGTGCCATGAATGAGGCGTAACCGTCCATAGAAGGTGCAGTGCCGACAATAACAAAAGGCAGTTTCATCTTATACGAAACGAATTTGCAAAGATCGTTAATAGTACCGCTCCCCACTCCCACGAGCAGTCCGACGTCATCAGAAGTATGTATCAGGAGCGTTCCGACGGTCTTCTCATCCGGCAAAAGTATCGGATAATCGGGAGTGTCGAGCACGATCAGTTCGGTGTCAAATCCCTCGCCGTCGAGCAAAGCTTTAACTTTATCACCGCCGATCTTAACAGTGTTCGTATCGGCAACGATCAGTATCTTTTTCTCTTTAAACGTTTCCAGTTCCGCAGGAAGCTGAGCAAGAACACCCTTTCCGGAAACGATACGGTTAAGGTCGATACTGTGGTGTTTTCCGCACGGACAATCGAAACCGTATCCGGGCATTTCGCTCACGCTCATAGTCAATATTTTTCTTGGATCATTCATAGTAACATTCTCCCGAGCAGCTAAAAATCCAGTCACCTTTAGGCTGACCACCTGTGACTGATGCTATTTTAACATCTGCATTCAAAAAAGTCCACACAGACTTAAGCTGATAGTTTACGGAAAATAGTATGAAACAAGGTCTATGATTTTTGTGTTATTTATGGCATAATAGTAGTTGTGAAAGGATACGCAATTTCCTTTTTCACTACTATTATAGGAGACATTCATTAAGACATGAGTATATCTGAAGTTGTTGCCCTGATAAGCGGGATAGCCCTCTTCCTGTTCGGTATGTCACTGATGGGAGACGGACTTAAAAAATTGTCCGGTGGAAAACTTGAACCTATACTTTATAAATTGTCCGGAACAAAAATAAAAGGAATACTGCTTGGCACCGGCGTAACTGCCGTCATACAGTCTTCAAGCGCGACGGCGGTTATGACTGTCGGTTTTGTAAACTCAGGGATGATGAAAGTAAAACAGGCGGTAAACATTATAATCGGCGCCATTCTGGGTACAAGTATTACAGGATGGGTAGTATGCCTGAGCTACATTGAAGGCGCAGGAATCATAGGCGAGATCGCATCCACCGCCACTTTAACCGGAATCGTCGCAGTCACCGGAGTAGTACTCAGGATGGTCGGTAAAAAGCAAACGACCAAACACGTCGGAAATATCATGATGGGCTTTGCCGTGCTGATGTTTGGCCTTAGTTATATGAGCAAAGCCGCAGGCGGACTCGGAGACGAAGCGTGGTTTACTTCCGCGATAACTTCCCTTTCCAACCCTTTCCTGGGCATACTGATCGGCATCGTGTTCACTGCGATTCTTCAATCAGCTTCCGCGGCTGTCGGTATCCTGCAGGCACTTTCCGTCACAGGTGCGATCGCTTTTTCTGAAGCACTTCCGCTCCTTATGGGCATATGCATCGGCGCCGCGGTCCCAGTAATGATATCAGCGATAGGCGCTAACGTAAGCGGCAGAAGAGCCGCGGCAGTATACCCGGTGGCAAACGCCCTCGGTGTGATCGTCTTTTCTGCATTGTTCTATATTATAAACGCTTTCGCAAAATTCGGCTTTACATCAATGGTTATGAACCCGTTCTCCACTGCTCTGGTCAATACCATACTGCGTCTCTGTTTCGTTGTCCTGCTCTTCCCTCTCACAGGAGTTATAGAAAGAGTTGTTAGCGCATTTATCAGAGACAAGGGCGGCGAGGTCGAGGAAAAACCGCAGATCGTGCTCGAAGACAGATTCATTGCCCACCCCGCACTTGCGATCGAGCAGACGGAAATTTATATCAAACAAATGGCCGGACTTTCACAGGAAGGCATCGCGGAAGCAATCAAACTGTTCGGCAGCTATTCGGAAGAAAACTTTTCCCGTGTAAAGCGGATGGAAGATAACGTTGATAATTACGAAGACAGCCTAGGTACTTATCTTATGAAGATTACCGGAAAAGAAATGCTTGCACCTCAGAGTGAAAAAGTCTCTCTTTTCCTGCATACGCTTTCCGACTTTGAGCGTATTTCCGACCACAGCCTGAATCTGGCTGAAAGTGCGAAAGAGATATTCGAAAAAGGCATAAACTTCTCCGAAAGTGCTAAAAAAGAGCTCGAAGTCCTGTTTAAAGCAACCGGCGCAGTGCTTGAGCTAACTGTCAAAGCGTTCACCGAAAATGACCTTGTCAGCGCCGCTCACGTGGAACCTCTCGAGGAACTGATCGACGACCTGTGCGATAATATGAAGCACAACCACGTTGACCGCCTCCAGCGCGGCGTATGTACGCTTAATCAGGGCTTCGTTTTCAACGATATCGTAACAAACTGCGAGCGCGTATCTGACCACTGCTCTAACATTGCCCTGGATATTATCGAACTTTCCGGCAACGAACTCCATCCCCACGAATATTCTCACAATCTCCTCAAGCAGGATTCAGAAGCGTTCAAAAAAATATACGACGAGTACAGCGAAATTTTCAAGATCTGAAGCTGCTAAACGTTTTTGACACGGGAGAAAGGTGAATATGAGTTTTATTAGTTTAAACGGAGTTACAAAGCGTTACAGGACAGGTAATGTTGTTATCGAGGCTGCAAAGAATATGACTTTCGACATAGAGAAAGGAGAACTGGCGGTCATCGTCGGTCCAAGCGGCAGCGGAAAAACAACGATCCTGAATATACTGGGCGGAATGGACTCTTCGGACAGCGGGACGATCTCTGTTGACGGGACCGACATACAGTTTTTCAACCGGAAGCAGCTTATAGAGTATCGCCGGCATGACGTCGGATTTATTTTTCAGTTTTATAATCTGATTCCGAATCTCACGGCACGGGAAAACGTTGAACTCGCGGCACAGATCACGCGAGACTTTATTCCGGCTGAAGTAATCCTTGAGAAAGTCGGTCTCAAAGACAGAATGGACAATTTCCCCGCCCAGCTTTCCGGTGGCGAACAGCAGCGAGTATCTATTGCGCGGGCGCTTTCAAAAAAGCCAAAGCTGCTGCTGTGTGACGAACCCACCGGCGCGCTCGACTACGCAACAGGCAAGATGATCTTAAAACTCCTGCAGGACACGTGCCGCGAAGACAACATGACTGTCATTATCGTTACTCACAATTCGGCACTTACTGCTATGGCAGATAAAGTCATACACGTCAGAAGCGGCGAAACGGTAAAAGTTATCAAAAACGACGTTCCTGTTCCTGTTGAAGATATTGAATGGTAATGAAAAACGCGGCTTTTAAAAATACCCTTCGCACTATCTGGCGCACAAGGGCAAGATATTTCTCGATCCTCTGCATCGTCGCTCTCGGTGTAGGCTTTTTTGCCGGCATAAAAGCCAGCAAGCCTGATATGATCCGCTCTACGGATATCTATTCGGATTCGCAGAACCTGATGCACTTCCGCCTTGTATCCACTTGGGGATTCGACGAAGCGGACGTAGAGAAGATATCTGCCGTTCCGGGTGCCTCAGTGAAGCGCTCATATTTTTACGATGCAATAATAAGCAACGGTAGCGACGAATCGGAAGCGCATTTTATTTCTTACGATAAAGACAGCGACATAAATCAGTTATGGCTCAAAGACGGCCGTTTCCCGGTCAAAAGCACTGAATGTCTGCTCGATTCAGCAGCATCGGCGTTCGTTAACGGGAGCAGGATAACAGTGCTGACAAAAGATCCGAACGGCACTATATCAAATACCGATTTTACCGTTGTCGGTCACGCCTATTCTTCAATGTACGTTTCAGACTTCGAACACGGCAACACGATGCTCGGAGACGGAGATATTGACGTCGTCGTATTCATTCCAAAGGACAATTTTATTATTGACGTCTATACCGAACTTTACGTCGTTTTTGAAGATATGAAAGCCGAAAACGTTTATTCAAACGGTTACCTTGCCGCCGAAACGCGCAGGAAAGCCGAACTTGAAGCGCTGCTGAAAGAGACAGGCGCAGAAAGATATACCCGTACCGTAGCAGAAGCAGAAAATAAAATTACAGAAGCCGAAGCAGAGATCGAAGACGGAGAAGCCAAATTAAGAGAAGCAGAAAAAGAACTTGCCGACGCTAAATCGCAGCTCGAAGAAGGCGAAAAGCAGCTCGAAGAAGGCAGAGCACTTTTAGAAGAAAAACGGCTCGAACTCGAAGAAGGAAAGAAAGAATACGAAGCGGGAGAAGCAGAATATAACCGCAAAACCATTGACGCCGCAAACGCCTCTACCGCCATTATAGAAGCACGCCGTCAATACTCTGAAGGATACGAAGAATATACGGAAGCCGCACTCAGAGCCGAAAAAGAACTGTCTGATGCCCGCGAGCAGATCAGCGTCGCAGAAGTCAATCTGGAACACGGTAAAGAAAAACTCGACGAAGCACGGGAAACGTACGAGACGGTGCGTAAACTTTACGATGACGCTTTTCACGTATACGAAGAATTGCGAAAAAGTTACGAAGATATAAAAGAAACCATAGGAATGGATAAAGAAAAGGGCCTTATAAAAGAGCAGTTCGATAAAGCGTACGAGTTCTTTTTAAGCATAGGCGCGAAGCTTGACGAGAGCAAAGCCGAGCTGGATGCGAACCAGGCCGAATATGACAGATATTGTGCTGAACTTGATGATGCAAGGGTGAAATACGAAGCAGGTGTTAAAACTTCAGAAGAAGAACTCGCAAAAGCGGAGAAAAAGCTTTCAGACGCTAAAGCCGAGATCGAATATAATGAGGACCTGATGATCAACGGCGCCGCGCTTTTAGAAGAAGGCAGGAAAAAGCTTGACGAAGCGAAAAAGCAGATCGAAGAAGGCGAAGTTCAATTAGCTGAAGGCGAAGCGGAACTGGCCGAAAAAAGCGCCGAGTTTGAAGAAGCAAAAGCAAAATACGCCGCAGGACTTGAAGAGTATAACGAAGGCGTTGCTAAGATAGAAGCGGCAAAAGCGGAAGTGGAAGACGGAAAGCGACAGATCTCGGAACTCGAAAGACCTGAGTCGTTTATTTATACGCGCTACGATAACGGCGGATATGAGGAATTCGGTCAGAACGCCGAAAGGATCGGAAACATAGCGAAAGTGTTCCCCGCTTTCTTCATAATAGTAGCTGCGCTCGTTTCGATCACGGGTATGAGCCGTCTGGTCAGCGAGGAACGCACACAGATCGGAACGTTGAAAGCACTCGGTTACTCGGGATTCAGAATATTCTCAAAATATCTCTTCTACTGTCTTTCCGCAACGTTTCTTGGCTGCATTCTGGGGCTGTCGATCGGGTACAAACTCTTCCCGTTCGTTATATTTAAAGCATATTCCATTCTTTACAGGATTCAGGTCATAAACATACCGTTCCAGTGGGCAGATGCTATTATTATTACTTCTATAAGCCTTGCCGTAGCTGCGCTGACGGTGCTTTTCAGCTGCCTGAAAGCGGTCACTCCGGTTCCCGCCCAGCTTATGCGTCCTGCCGCTCCGGCCTCTGGTAAGCGTGTCCTTTTCGAACGCATAAAATTCATCTGGAAGAGGCTCTCTTTCTTCAGCAAAGTCACGGTCAGAAACGCTTTCAGGTATAAAAAGCGCATGATCATGACACTTATAGGAATAATGGGCTGCACGGCGCTGATGCTCTGCGGATTTGCACTTAAAGATTCGATCTCGGATATCGTTGCGAAACAATTTGACGACGTAATGCACTTCAGTGCGATGGCTTACGCGGATGGAATAGAACGCGAAGAAATAAACGAGATCGAAAACATTGTCCGTTCCTACGACAAGTCAGGAAGCGTTACTGCCGCGATACAGAAATCTTATTCCGTCTCAGCAGGCGAAGGGAAAACACAGAACGTTTACGTTGTCGCACCGGAAAGTTCGGACAAGGCAGACAGGATCATAGATACGAAGAGCAGGACAACGAAGGAGCGCTATACGCTTGAGCCCGGTTATACTCTGCTTACTGAGAAACTGGCCAAAAATCTCGATGTGAAGATAGGCGATACTGTTACGATCTCCGTGAGTGACACGAAAAAGGCTGATTTCAAGGTCTCAGGCATACTCGAAAATTACATTTATCACTATATGTTCGTATCGCCGGAATCGTACGCAGAAATGAGCGGAGAAACTTCGGGTTATAATATGCTGTATATCAGATACGGAATCATCGACGCGAATCAGGAAGAGCAGATGGCTGCTGAGATCGTAAATACGGATCACGTGCTGACAATGATGCTGCAGTCCGTTGTGCGTAAAATGTTCTCAAAAATGATGGAAGCGCTGAACCTGGTCGTGCTCGTACTGATATTGTCCGCGGTGCTGCTCGCTGTTGTAGTGCTTTATAACCTTGCCAGTATCAACATCGCCGAAAGGACGAGGGAGATCGCGACGCTCGAGGTGCTCGGGTTTAACGATAAAGAAGTCTCTATGTATATCTTCAGGGAAAGTATCGTGCTGTCAATTATCGGCGCCCTGCTCGGGCTAGGGCTAGGCAGGATACTTGCGTTTTTCGTAATTAATACGGCTGAGATCGATATGGTAATGTTCGGCCGCGAGATACATATATGGAGCTATCTGCTCGCCTGGGGCCTCACGGTGCTCTTCTCGCTGGTCGTCAATTTGTTTATGAACAGGTCGCTTAAAAAGATAAGTATGGTCGAAGCGCTGAAATCAGTCGATTAGAAGGCGTGCAGCTGTTCAGTGCCCGGACGGACCGGAAGCTTATTCTAAATGATAAGCTTATTCGATATCTTCGACAACTTTTGCGGGGCGCTCAAGCAGCTGGCGTGGATTTTCTACGTATTGACGCATCAGTTTGAATGCTGATGCATAGTAGAAGCCGTCGCAGATGCGCTCGTCGGTATTGACCTTTACGTCGATGTATTTGCGTGTCACAGGCTTCCCTTCCGGATCGACAGTCGTACGGCGCTGTTTTAAACCGTAAGAGAAGAATATCGGAAGGTTTCCGAAATTGTACAGATGATGATATATCGGTTTGATCCCGAGCGATCCCATGCTGGTTATTATCATGCTGCCGTGGAACGGGCTGACTTTAATAAGCTTATCGGGGATCCTGCCGTGGTAATCAAGCCAGAAGAGCATTTTCATAATAAAACGGAGTACAGGTCTCGGCAGAGAAGCGAGGCTCCCGGCGACTTTGTCGAAATCGCTGTTGAGTTCCGTACTCTTTTTGTTTTCCTGGACTATACTGTTGAATTTCTCGTAAACTTCTTCGATAGTATCGTCCGGTTCGAAGAAAACTTTAATAAGCGTGTCGGGAGACGAAGTTTTCATTTCCTTTTTTACCGCCATATTTACTTCAATGCGGTTTCGGGCAAATACTCTCTGCCCGCTGACAAATCTGTTTATTCCGGGGCGCTGCGAAACGGTCCGCACGTACGCGGCAAGCATTACGTGCAGAAAGCTGAAATTCTGGTGCCCGCTTCTTATCATCTGCTTGCAGAACGCGTCACATTCGGTCACGTCGAATTCATCAGCGTAGGTATTACAACCGTCAGAACGTTCTTTCATGATAAACGGGATCATTTTATCCATACCGTTTAAAGTGCGCAGCCTTCTGCCGTCCTTCCGGTCACCGATACGTTTTTTGCGTTTCACGGGAGAATACACTCTTGGCTGTGCTCCGGTCGATCCATCGGTCGTTGACACTGATTTTTCTTCGAATTCCATATTTATCATCCTCATTTAGTGATCAGCCGGCAAGGAGTTCATTGACTTTGTCCCTTATTCCGATCAGTTCCGCGGCGGAAGTTTTAAAATCTACGAAAGGAAATCTGTCGAGGCCTAAAAGACGTACGATATCTTCCCTGCTCCCGGCTCTGCCGCTGTCAAGCAGTGCGTTCAGCGCCCGGTAATCTGCCAGTGCTTCGGCAAAAACAGCGAGCCTTATCGACTCCCACGGCTCCCCTCCGGTGCCGGGATATACTACGAATGGATCTCCGCCCGGGACCCAGCCGTGCGCGGTCGAAGAAGAGAACGGGTCAACGCTTTCATACGACAGAAAGGAATTATAAAAGTTAAAGCCCCACTGCAGGAATCCTTTGATGTCGTACCTGAAAAGCTGGATGCCCAGGATCCTGTTCCTGTAGGACGGAGTGGAAACAAGCCTGTTCGACGTGCGTATCTGCCCGCAGCAGTAGTAGCCCCAAGTTTCCTTTATCCCGAGGTCAATAAAACTGTCAATATGCGTCAGTGCCGCGACCGGATTTTTGTTCAGGCCTTCTTCGTAAAACCGCGGATCGCTCATGGCGTCAATTATGTTTTCTTTCGGCACAAATTCTCTTATCAGCGCAGCGCCTTTCGAATACTGATCTTTCATCGACCAGTCCGGTTCGTCCGAAACGTGGAAGTAACACTTATCAAAAATCCCCTCGTCCTTCAAAAACGGCGTTAGCGCGCCCAGGAAGGCTCTCAGGAACGCGGAGTACTCAGGACCCGTTCCGTCGGTTTCCCAGCCGAAAATGCGCCTTTTTGTGCCGTCTGGAAGCGTTCCTATAACTTTAGGTGCGTTACGGCAGCCCCATTGCGTGAACAGATGCGAAATTTCATAATATCTGACCCCTGCTTTGCGGCAGATATCGAGGTAACGTTTGAGCAGTTCAAACCCAAATCCGTAACTGCCGTCGGGATTAACTTTGACTTCTACAAGCTGAGTCGTCAGCCGCTCTCCGCCCTGGGCCGTATCCAGAGGAGGAGTAAAAACAGGCACGAGCAGGAGCGTTATACCGTTCTTTACAGCACAGGCAGCAAAATTCTCCATGATACGCCAGTATTCTTCCGAAGCAAATTCCACTTTATAGAAATGGCAGAGGCCGTCGGAATGGAACCAGTTCGTTACGGGAAGAGTCAGCTCCGGCAGCCTGTAATCAAATACTTTGAGCTCGTACGAAAGAACCTGCTCTTCCCCGTCGCTGAATATAACTTTGATCTCGTGCGTACCGGGAGAGACCTCGTATCTGTCTGCATCGACCGTCAGCCAGATCGAGCGCCACACTTTATCATATGCCCACAGTACCGGCGGCATCGGGGACAATATATCAGGCATAAGTCCGGGCAGCGGATGTTCGCATACGTCTTCATTGCCCGCCGGAACCGTATAATCGCACGGTACGTTGTCAACGAACCTTACGCTCAGTGCCTCTCCCAGATCGGATTCTACGCGGAACCCTATTCCCGCCTGATTCTTATCCGTTAGCCTGTATGCTGCCTGAAAATTATGGCGCTCGCCTTTTAACATTGTGCCTCCCGAAACGGAGCATAGAACGTCCGGCTCCGAATCGGGCCAGACTTTCGCGAGTGAATTTAGTAATCTTATATCCAACATAGTAGCTGTCCTCTTTACAAAAAAGTATTCAAGCTCTGTTTCCGAAGAAAAAATCCAGAGCGTAAACTATATATTCATCCCAGAAGTCCCAGTTATGTATTCCGTGCGATTCCCTGTACGTAAGCGGATATCCGAGCCTTTTTAGTTCGTCACGAAAAGCGGTACTGTGAGGATACAGTACGTCTTCCGTTCCGCAGCCAATAAATATATCCGGTTTCTGCAGCGAAGCTGGATAGTTTGCGGCGAGATGATACAGGTCGTCCTCGGGCGGACAGACGTAACCTTCCCCGATAACTTCCGGCATGCCTTTACTGGCTCCGACCCAGTCGGTAACGGGTGACAGCGCCGCGCAAGCTCTGTATTTTTCCGGGGATCTTAACGCCAGTTTAAGCGCACCGTAGCCGCCCATAGAAAGGCCTGCCACGTAAGTATCTTCGCGCTGACCGGATACGTTGAAATAGTACGGGATCATCTCGTTTAATTCGGAAGAAATATAATCGTAATATTTGCATCCGAGGAAATTACAATAGTAATACCGGTCTGCTCTCGGCATTATTACGGCGATTCCGTATCGCTCTGCGTAGCGCTCGATAGACGTAAGTCTCATCCAGCATGTTTCGTCACCGCTGAAGCCGTGCAGAAGATAAAGCACTCTGAACCTGTTCTTATCTTTTCCGTAAACGGCGAATGACCTGTCCTGCGGAATGAGAGCTAAAACTCTAGTGTTCATTCCGAGCGAGCTGCTGAGAAATTGCATTTCGGTATAGAGCATATCATTTTCTCCTGAATCTTATTTAGAATTGCGGGATATGACAGTGCGTTGATAATACCGCTTCTTTAAAACAGTCATGAGCGTGTCTGTGCCTCGACAAGCCTTTCGCTGCAGTACTTTTCGCGGAGCAGCGGTTTTTCGATCTTTCCTGTAGGATTTCTCGGGACCTGGGCAAAGATGATCTTGCGCGGTCTTTTATATCTTGGCATACCTTCGCAGAACTGATTGACCTCTTCTTCCGAAAGTGTCATGCCCGGTTTGACTTCAATAATAGCAGCGGCGATCTCGCCCAGACGTTTGTCCGGAAGTCCGATAACTGCTACGTCTTTAACTGCTTCCATCTCACGCAGGTAGTCTTCGATCTGTACCGGGTAAAGGTTCTCGCCGCCGGTAATAATAACGTCTTTTTTACGGTCAACGAGATATATGAATCCTTCTTCGTCTTCTCTGGCCATATCGCCGGTCGCGAGCCAATCTCCGTGAAGCACTTCTGCCGTTGCCTCGGGGTTCTTGTAGTAACAAGTCATTACGCCGGGGCCTTTGACCCAGAGTTCGCCGACGTCGCCGCGTTTTACGTCGTTGCCCGAATCGTCACATATGCGGGTCTCCCAGAGATACCCCGCCTTGCCGATCGCTCCGACGTGGTCGATATTTTCGATCCCGAGATGTACGCAGCCGGGCCCTATCGATTCGGAAAGCCCGTAGTTAGTATCGTAATCATGCTTCGGGAAATATTCCTTCCAGCGGCGGATAAGCGAAGGCGGAACGGGCTGCGCTCCTATATGCATAAGCCTCCATGCCGAAAGATCGTATTCGCCGAGGTCAATGTCTCCCCTTTCGATCGCGTCAAGTATATCCTGCGCCCACGGCACTAAGAGCCAGACGATAGTAGCGTGTTCAAGCGCGGCGGTGCGTACGATCCATTCCGGAGTAACGCCGCGAAGCAGCACGGCGCGACTGCATGACAAGAGCGAACCGAACCAGTGCATTTTTGCGCCTGTATGATACAGCGGCGGTATGCAGATGAACACGTCGTCTTTAGTCTGTCCGTGGTGTGCCTGCTCTGTGCGGCAGGAATTGATAAGTGAACGGTGCTTATGGAGGATCGCTTTCGGAAAGCCCGTCGTACCGGATGAGAAGTAGATCGCGGCAAAGTCGTCTTCTGTAAGAGTTTCAGAGACTTTTGGCTTGGAGCTCGAAGCGTAATCAAGCATTTCTATAAGGTCTGTGGCAAATTCCGGTATCGTGTCGTGAAGTCCGGAGGCACAGTATAACAGTCTGACGCCCGAGATGGACGGCAGTATTTCTTCGATTCTGGTAATAAATTCCTGACCGAATATGAGGTACGTGGAATCCGAAAGATCGAGGCAGTAATTGATCTCGTCTGAAGTGTAGCGGTAATTCATCGGTACCGCAAGCGCTCCGGTCTTCAGCACGCCGAAATAGATAGGAAGCCATTCAAGGCAGTTCATAAGAAGTATCGCGACTTTATCGCCCTTCTTTACGCCCTGCGAAAGCAGATAGTTTGCCACGCGGTTTGCTTTAACGTCGAATTCGCCCCACGTAAGTTCTTTGCGCAGCTTAGCGTCGGTACCTCCGACGTTGAGTCCGAACTCTTTCCAGTCTTCCTTGCGCGAGCGGATGTTTGGGTTGAACTCTACAAGAGCAACTTCACCGCCGGCATTTTTCGCGTTTCTTTCAAGTAAATCAATTATAGTCATTGTCCTCTACCTCTCTTAAAGAGATGCGTTAAATTAGCGCATATATTACCATTTTACCTTGTCAATGTCAAAATTGACCGCGGCACGTGCGCGTTGTTCGTGCCATGCCGTTCATAACCGTTATTCGAGTATTACTATTCTTCCTTCGACTTTTGCGTCAAGTCCCTGGTGCGTCGCAAAATATTCTTCGACAATATTGTTTACGGAAGTGGCAACGACTCTCGGGCGCATGCGTTCTTTTATCGGCGCGAGCGGCACGTTGAAGAACGCTTCAAAGTTGGTGTAATGATACGTCTGCATGGCGATCAGAAATTCGTCGTCGTCCGTCACTTCTTTACCGCGGAACGAAAGTTCCTCGAGCGTATGCGTGCTTTTCCTGTAAACGATCCTGACGCCTTTTGAGTATTGATAGAACTCGGTATGACCGTCCCATGCATCGTCACGCATAACGAACTGGATCATGCGGCGGAATTCGTTTCCCGTCACTTTAAGCATGAACATCTGATCGTCAAACGGCGTGTTTTCTACCATATCCTGATATTCGACAGTTGGCCCCATCGCCTTTTTACGTATCGAACCGGAGCCCATAAACATAATATCGAAGCTGGATTCGTCCTGGAGCAGATCTGCGTACAGGTTCCCCATCTCGGTCTCCTGGATCCTTGAAGGATGCGTGAGTTCGCGGGCAAAGCGCGTAACTATGCGGCGGTATTTCGCGTCGGTAAGCGATTTAAAGTCGTTGACAACTTCATCGATAAGCGGGTTTACCGGCGCCGTATTTTCGTTAACGGGCTGCAGGCGCCATTTAATGCCGGTAATTCGCTTCTGCTCGTCGTCGTATACGATGTCGAAGCGCCCTATCTGCCCTGAACCCGTGCCTGCCTGCACGATCGGGATGCCGTTTACGATCTCGGGCTCGTCCATAAACGTATGTGAATGGCCTCCTATTATCATATCTACGCCCCAGTCGGGATTTAAGAGGCCGGCAAGTTCGCGGTCCTTTTCGATGCCTATATGCGTGAGAAGGATGAAGATATCAGTATCTTTGGTACGGTAGTTGTCCGCCATGATACCGACCTCTTTAGCTGCCTCGGCAACGTTTATATAAGTTCCGATGACCTTTTCGCTTTTCGTTGACGCAATGACCTCTTCTGTAAGGAGGCCGACGATCATTATACGCATGCCGCCCACTTCTAGGTTTATGTAAGGCTTGAACATACGGGTGTTATTCAGCGTTATATAAAGGTCGGCGTTCACGATCGGGAAACGCGCGCAGCGTTCAAGGAACAGCAGGTGGGCAACGCCGTAGTCAACTTCGTGATTTCCGATCGTCGAAGCGTCGGGCGAAAGCATGTTCATCAGTTCGATCGTTGAGAGTCCCCTGAATTCGGAGTCAATTACAGAGCCTCTGAACATATCTCCTGCGTTCAAATATATGACGTTTTCCTCTTCTTCCCTGACTTTTTTTACGTAACCAGAAAGCCTTGCGAGGCCGCCGGTATTTACGCCGTTTTTTTCGGACGGAAGAAAATCGCCGTGGATGTCGTTGGAATGCAGGATAGTAAGTTTCTTTTCCATATTGTCCTCCTTTTTAGCCTGCGAAACCGTTTATAAATTGAAAATTGTAAATGGAAAATGGTAAATGAATGTATCGCCTTAGGCGATGATTTACTTCATCTTCCTTTTTACTTTCCAGCGAAGCCGAGTGAATGGCTAAGAATTATGTTTATTTGCAGTATACCCAAAATTCGTGCCATCACTCGGTTCGCCCACTTGCCATCTGCAATTTGCCATTTGCAATTTGCCACTTGCCACTTGCAATTTGCCACTTGCAATTTTTTACATCGCCTCACCCAGAGGTTTGTCCCAGAGGATCGTTCCTTTGATCTGTGCTGCCGCTTCATCTGCAGCCGATTCGAGTTCTTTCAGATATTCAGCTTCGCGTTTTTTGCTGCGCCTGCCTTTTCCTGAAAACAGCACTTTTTCGGCGTATGCGTCGTATGAGATCGCGAAATCGTCCGCTGTCTTATGCGGGAAGAAACTTACGGTCACTGCGTACGTGATCTCTCCGCCGCCGGAACGTGCAGTTAAAGTAACTGAAACGCCTTTGCGCTTCACGCCGTTAAAAGTGCATTTGCCTTCGTAATAACGTTTGTAAACATCGATATCCATCTTCATCATCCTTTTTCAGCTGTTAGTGCATAGTCCATAGTTCTAAACGCGAACTTAGAAACCCAGATTATCGTTAACAAGTATAACGTGAATGCGGCCTTTATGGCGCGAGTAGCGTGTGATCAGGAACTGGCAGCAGATCGTATCGGGCGATTTGCAGTTCATACACGAACCGGTCTTAGAGCATGGAGTATTGAGCCCGAAACGCTGAGCGTTGATCGGAGCCGCGACGTTCCTTGCACGCTTCATTGCGCCGTCAACGTCGCTGCAAACCTTGTTCATACCGGCTATGATGATCAGTTTCTTCGGCCCCTGGGCAATAGCAGAAACGCGGTTTGCGTTGCCGTCGATATTGACCATCACGCCGTCTTCGGTGATAGCGTTCGTGCCGGACAAAAAAACGTCCGCGTCGTATGCGGCAAGCATTGCCGCCCTTTTATCTTCAATTGCGTCGCGGTCAATAAAGTTATAATTTCCTGCTTTTACCGCCTGTGGAAGGCCGATCTCCAATGCGCTCATTGCCCCGCCCATACTGACGGACGCGCCTTCCGGGATCAGCCCGAGCGCGATCTTAAGCGCTTCTTCTTTATTTTCCGCCCAGTACCCGCTCATATTTCTGGATTCGAGCCCTTTAATAACTTTCTGAGCCAGCAGTTCGTTTCTCTTCGTAACGACGTCGTTCATACTAAAAACTCCTTCTAAAAACTCCTTTTTATCGATCGATCGGTTCAGCTTTTGCTATGTCGCGGGTGTCGCAGTAATCTAAAAACGCAGCGAAGGCCGTGACGAGCGATACGCTGATCAGAATCCCGCCAACTATATCAGTAAACCAGTGAACTCCGCATATAAGCCTTCCGAACACGGTAATAAGTATGACGAGCGCGCACAACGCCTGCAGACTGATCCTCAGCCTTTTATCTTTTATATACGTGTTAAGCATAAGGGCTACTCCGGATAGCACGACGCATACGAGTACGGTGTGAGAGGACGGGAAAGAAGGCTCCGGTTCGTCTACTTCGCCGGGCATTAATACAGGCCTGAAATTTACGTGAACGAACTCGAACAGCACGTATACGATAGCCATAACAATAAAAAGCACACCGAGGCCAAGTATGCGCCGGTCAACTTTCCAGAGGCTTTTTCTGCGGATAAGCTGTATGAGTCCGATCACCGCGAACACGAGTCCGGCGGCAATTGCTGCGTAACCCGCTATCTGTGTCAATTTATACCAGCCTTCGTTAACTCCGGTGAGTTTATGAAATCCCGTATTTAAAGCGAAGAATCCGATCGTTTTCCCGGTAGCTTCGACCATTCCGACGTCAACAGTTCTTACAAGTATTATCAGCAATATAAACAGCGCCATCGCGCCAGATGAAATCAAAATTTTCTTCCACATGGATCTTAAGATCTGCTCCTGAATCGTTTATTGCGCAAAGCGGCGTTTTTATAATTGTTTCGGGCCGTTTCACTCTTCAAAATTATAATTTAATCGTCCCGTTATGTCAACCTTGCAAAAAGCGCCGGATGATGGTAGAATATGAGGCAGCCGGTGTTTAACAAACAGCGTTGAATTTAAAGATCAAAGGAAGACATAAGTATGTCTGAAATAGATAAAAACAAATCTAAAAGAGGTACCCTCCTGGTGTGGGTCACCAATCCGGAGGCTGCCGGCCGTATCGTTTCGAGTGCGAAACTTTTTGCGTCGGACAAGTCTCTGGATCTTAAAGTTGTAAGCGTTCAGCGTGAAACGAGGGATAACTGGGCCGATACTATCCGTGATCTGGAGAGGCTTCAATCGGCCGCTTCCGGTTCTCAGGCCGAGCTTACCGTCGTATACTCCGACGACAGGATCGAAGCAGCAAAGAAGCTTGTCCGAAGCGAAAAGCCTTTGGCGATGTTTGCAGGCGTGCCGGATAAGGGCAGCACAAACTTCTTTGTCGAGGCGCTTTCGATAGAATTTCCGTCGGTCACGCTTTACTGCGTTGACAGCAAGGGTGAGGTTAATAAGTATGAAAGAGCTTGAGAAAAGCAGACGAACAGCGGAAAAAGCTGAATGTGCGGAAAAGCATTCCCCCGTCAGCAGAACTCTTACCATTGCCATCGAAGGCATAGACGGAAGCGGAAAAAGCGTGCAGTTTGCGCGTCTTAAGAGCAGGCTCGAGGATGCGGGGTACAGAGTGGGCGTGCTCGATTTCCCCTGCTATGATTCATTTTTCGGCAGACAGATCGGCGAGTTTCTTTCGGGTTCGGGAGAGGTCTCGGCGAAGGATATTGACGTCCGCTCGATGTCGTTATGGTACGCGATGGACCGTGCAAAAGCATACGAACGCTTTAATGAAAACGAATTCGACGTTGTCCTCCTCAACCGTTCCACGATGGCGAACGCGGCTTATCAGGGTTCTCGCGTACAGATAAAAGCCAAAGAGAACGGCGGTGATCCGCAGAAGGCTCTGGAAGAATACATCAGCTGGCTGTTCAAACTCGAATTCGAGATACTCGGCATCACCAAACCTGACCTGTTTCTTGTCTTCGACGTACCGGTTACCGTTTCGCGCAAAAACGTGGCGAAAAAAGGCAGACGTGATTACGTGGGCGGAGAGAAAGCAGACGTTTACGAGAAAGACACGCTGCTCCTCGATACCGTACGGCGCGGCTACCATACCTGCGCTCAGATGTTTGACGGCGTTCATATCATCGATTGTACAGACGGGAAAGGTGCAATGAAGCCCATTGAGGAGATCTCTGATACTATAATGGATATAGTATCTCCTGTTATAGAGACTCTGAAATAATATTGTTAGTGATCTGCCTGCAAATTTTTAATATTAATTACGTACCTTAAATTATTGGAAGGAACTGATTATATGAAAAAGACTTTTCGAAAGAATCTGATGAGATTTTGCCTACTGCTCCTGACCGGAGCGCTGCTTACGGGAACGGCATGTTCGATAACGGAGGGGCCGGATAAAATTGCAACGCCGGAGCCCACCGAATTGCCAACCATCGAGCCTGAGACTCCTACCGCTCCGCCCCTGTCGGAAGAAGAAGCATATGACGTTTCGTTTGCCCTCCCCGTGACCTCACGCGGTCAGGGCGAAGTCAAGCCGGAAACCTACGCTGCCGTTGACGGTCTCGGAAGAACGCTCTCGTTTAACGGAGACAGCTACACTTCCTCGCTGCACTCGGGCACGGTCGGAAATAAAAAAGATAACCGCTACGTCGGTATCTTCTATTCAGACTGGCATGAAGAGCTCGGGGCGTCGAATTCGATAAGAAACATTACTCAGATACTGGAAAAGTACTCTGACGAAGAGAAAGAGGCGCTTAAGCACGATTTCAAGAACAAAGTCTGGAAAGGTATTACAGGGTATCACTTCTGGGACGAGCCGATATTCAACTACTATTCTACGGCTGATAAATACGTTTTGAGAAAACATGCCGAGCTGCTCGCTGATGCCGGTGTAGACTGCATTATTTTCGACAACACGAACGGTGCGTTTACGTGGAAATCTTCATATACCGCTATTTTTGAGACGTTTACCCAGGCGAAAGCGGAAGGTGTAAAAGTTCCTCAGGTCGTGTTCATGCTGCCGTTCGGTGCGACCGACGGAGCGAGGACCCAGCTGCACGAGCTCTACAACGATATTTATTCCAAGGGCAAATATCAGGATATATGGTTCTACTGGAAAGGCAAGCCGCTTATTATGGGTTATCCCGAATCGCTCGGAAATTCCGCGACGGACAAGGAAATAAAGAATTTCTTTACGTGGAGAAAGAACGACGGCTCTTACTTCGTTGAAGACCGCGACGCTTCGCACTGGGGCTGGCTCTCCACTTACCCGCAGTGTGCCTACCGTAACGAAGACGGTACCGTTGAGCAGATCACCGTCGGAGTCGCACAGAATGCGGATTACGAGCGTCAGGTATTGACGGCAATGAGCGGTTTCCACGTTATGGGCAGAAGCTACGCGAAGGGTGATTATTCGTACACGTATGAGAAGGAAAACGGCGATAAAGTCGTTGTCAGCAGCGCGATCGAGAATTCAAAATTCTACGGCATCAATTTCCAGCAGCAGTGGGATTACGCTCTGAGCCTTGACCCGGAATTCATATTTGTCACCGGCTGGAACGAATGGGTCGCGATGCGTATGGAAAAATGGGCCGGAGATACTACGCTCACCAACTGCATCGTTGACCAGTACGACACTGAATACAGCCGCGACTGCGAACCGAGCGCTGGCATAATGAAAGATTATTTCTATTATCAGCTTTGCGAGAATATCAGAAGGTTCAAGGGTGTAGATCCCGAGGAAACCGTTAACCGCAAGAAGACGATAGATATCGGCGGAAAGATTTCTCAGTGGAATGACGTTCCGGCTTATAACACTTACGTTAACAGCACCTGGACGAGGAGCAAGAAAAACGGCTCGCGCGGAT
Organism: Clostridia bacterium; assembly: GCA_017963755.1. GTDB lineage: Bacteria > Bacillota > Clostridia > UBA1212 > UBA1255 > UBA1255. The sequence goes on from JAGCTF010000094.1 coordinate 23,112, forward strand.
ACGGTAATAAAATTTACAAAAACGAGACTGCCCGCAATGACGTTGTCACCGCAAAAGTTGCGTACGATGACAGATATATTTATTTCTATGCGGATGCCGCGAACGAACTTACGCCGTACACGGACGAAGGCTGGATGAGGCTTTTCATTGACACCGATCAGACCGGTTCGAAAGCGAACTGGGAAGGCTTCGAGTTTGTTATAAACCGCGTGAATCCCGCTGACGAGACGCACTGCACTGTTGAGCGTTCGAAAGGCGGCTGGGAATGGGAGACGGTCGGGACTGCCGAATATTACGTTCGTAAAAACGTGATCCAGATCCGCGTTCCGAGGACAATGCTCGATATGCCTGAGATCGCTGCTCCTCCCGTATTCTCGTTCAAGTGGTGCGACAATAATCTGCTCGGCAAGAACGAGGGCAACATTATGAACCTCTATACCGACGGCGAGGCGGCACCGGGCGGAAGATTCACTTTTGTAGTTAAATAAGCCGCTTTGCAAAATAGCATCACGTATGAAAAAGGCCGCGGAATTTCTGATCCCGCGGCTTTTTTATCGCTACAATTAGAGCAATATCACTTTTCTTCGATATAGCCTGTAAGTTTGAAATCTCTGATCTGTACGTCGATATCAAAACTGCCGATCGTTTCCCAGCCGATATTGACACCTGAAATATATAGATCGTCCAGCGTCTTCGCGCTCTTAAACGTACCTTCTTTAAGGCCGCGCTCGAGGAGAGCTTCGATATGCGGCCTGATATCGACTTCAACGTGGATCCATTCGTCAGATACGATAGGCTCCCCTGCTTCGTTCAGCAGCGAATGAGGGCTGTTTTTATACGTGTCAGTGCTTGCGATACTGTAGATCATCCGGTCGGAACCGGCGGTATCTATTGCCCAGTAAATACCCGTCTCTCCCCTGTTGTCAAAAAGCGGCACGCCGAACCAGACGAAATCATTGCCCGTCTTGCTCTTAATGTAATAATAAGACAGGAACTGCGCTGCGTTTACGCCTTCCACAAAAACGAATTTATAATCTGTCATGCGGACGTCGAGCGAGACGATCATTTTATCGCAGGAACACGAGTAATAAGGGAGTCTGTCTGCGTCAGAACTTTTATTGGGCGAAATGTTCAGCGGCGACTGCTCAAGGAGCAGGTGCGGCCAGTTTTGAGTGACACCGGGTTTTCCGTTATATAACGGGATCGTATTAAGGCGCAGCGAGATCGAACGGTCTTCCGGGTCAAACGTGACGGTCTTTATCGTACCGTCGGTGACAACGTTGGGTGCCGATTCGGCTCTGTCGCGGTAAAGGCAGGGGCCTGAGTTCCACTGCGCTATCATCCAGGAAGGTTTCGTGCCTGTCCCCTCGGGGCTCGCCGGGTCAATATAAACGTTCCCTCTTTTTACAGTGTTCTGTCCTATGACAGTAAATCCGTTTCTGAACTCAACGTCGTCAAACAGCTGCATACTCGTATACCTCTTTTCGGGAGTCGGCTCTGGCGTGGGCTCCTGCGTGACCGGGTCCGTCGCCATGCCCCCTTTTCCTTCTCCGTTATTACATCCGCAAAGAGCGGCGGCAAAAAGTAAAAGCACCATAAAAATACTTGCTGCTTTCACGATAAACTTTTTTTTACATAATAACCCGCCGGTTCCGGATGCTTTTTCCCGGTCAACAGAACTGTTCATCAAAGACCCTCCCTGCTGTCATTTTCCGGATCTATCGCCGGATCTTTTCAGCTTCTTTTCTTTGATCCCGGTAATGATCAGATAAGCTGTAAGCGATACAGTGATAAGACCCGCAGTGAGCCCCACAAACAAAAGCACGTACCCGATCCACTCGTCGTTGCCGCCTTTTCTACCCTGATCCGGCTTTTCGGAGCCTCCTTCGTGAGAAGCATCAGGACCGGTTGTATGAGCAGTCTCAGGCGCCGCCGTTGCCGAAGCTGCGGGATCGGCAGACGGAGCTTTTGTCCTCGGAGGTTTGGCTGTGGGAGAAGGCGTGATCTCGACAGGCTCGGGGGTAACGTCCGAATCGTTCCATTGAGAATTTAGCCAGCTTACGCGGTTAACAATGAAATTCTTTAGATAATCCACTGCATCGTCGAATGAATCCGAAGGCACGAACACGCCGTAATTATTCCAAAGCTCATAATTTACGTCGTATGCTTTTCTTAGATATTCACGCTGGACTTCCAGAAAAGCAGCAATGTACTCAAAAGTGCCTGATGAATACAGTTCCTTCCAGCGGTCGCGAACCATTTTATTGAACGTCGTACTTTTAAGCACGCACTCCATCCAGTTCGGCCTTCCCCAGTAATTTTCGAGAAACATGAATCCGGTCGGGTCAACGTTCTTCCCGTCGTTTCTGTCGATACCGCCCATCGCGAGGTCGTAATCCCAGACCGGTCCCATATGCAGCACCCCGTCGTAATCGTTATAAAGATAGATGCTCGAATTGAACAGCGTGTCGTCATTTTTCATTATCTCGTTGAATATGTACCATTCAACGAGAGAATCCATATCCATATACTGTGAAAATTCGGCAAAACCTTTAAACTGGCTTATGCCTGTTTCAAAAGCATTGATCTTATCTCTGGCGTTCTTCAGCGCCTGACGGAATGAAACTTCCTCATTTTCCTCGGCGTCAAGTTCTTCGCGCGAAGGATCTTTCGGAACGAAAGTATTGCCCATGACGGACTGGAAACTATCAGGTTCGCCGCCGCCGTAGTTGTTGTCAAGTTCAAGAAGCATGTCGCCGCGGAGTTCGTCGATTTTCAGCCGTTCTTTGTCGATCTCGTTTTTTTCGGTTATGAGGTACAGACCGTTATATTTGCCGTCAATAAATACGTGCGCAGGCCTGCACTGAGGCGTAAAGTCGAAATTGAATTTCGACGCTAGCGTTAGGGCAATCAGGTTGCGCATCTGTGTCTGGTCAGTTATGTTTGCGAGAAGCACCCAGTCGCGGGACGCGCCGAAACCGAACCAGTCTGTTTTCTTATCGCATTTTATCGCATAAGGGCGTTTTGGCATGCCCCAGGTGTAATTACCGCGCCCTTTGATCTGCGCGGATTCTTCTGAAAGGACCTGTCCGTCCCACCTGAGAGTGTACGTTATATGTTTCCAGGTGGAACGGTGAATATCATCCTCCGGATAGCCGTCCAGATCGATCTCAAGCACAGCGAATCCGTCTTCCGAAAGGGTCGCAGGATCATTTTTCTTAGACGACCTTGCGTTAACCGCCGTGTAGCCCGTCTTTAACGGCGATACAAGCGTAATAACGGCCAGTATAGAAGCCAGGACGGCAGAGACGAGAGATAAGCGTCCCGTCATTCTGCCGCCCTTTTTGATATCAATATTGCCGTTAAAACCGTTATGATTCATTGGATGTTTTAATTATTATTTGGTCAGATCGTTTTTGTTTTTGCCCTTAAGCAATCTGTAGACGAGCGCCGCAAGCGCACCGCCGGCAAGAGGCGCTACGATGAACACCCAGACCTGCGCGAAAGAAGAGCCGCCGGCAAAAATGGCAGGTCCGAAGGAGCGTGCGGGATTCACAGAAGTGCCCGTGAAAGGAAGGCCGACAATATGAATAACCGCAAGTGCAAGACCTATTACAAGGCCTGCTATCGGAGCGCGCTCGGCTTTATCTGTAACGAACAGAATAAGCAGTACGAACGCAAACGTGAGAATGCATTCGATCAAAAGAGCCTGCAGCAGCGTAGTGTTAAGAGCGCTGTTTCCTGCGTATCCGTTTGTTCCAAGTCCGGTCTCTTTTCCAAAGAATACGAGCAGCAGAGCGCCGCCTGCGATACCGCCTGCAAACTGAGCAAGTACGTAGCCGATGAATTCTTTAATATTCATTCTGCCCGCGATCAGCATGCCTAAAGACACCGCAGGATTTACGTGTGTTCCGGAAACGTCTCCGAACGCATAAGCAAGCAGCATAAGAGTCAGACCGAAAGCAAGTGCGATAAATACGTACAGTCCTCCGTCTGAGAAAGATGAAACCGAATTAATTGCGACTGCGCTGCCGCATCCGAACAAAACAAGAAGCATTGTCCCTAAAAATTCCGCAATCAGTTTTTTTACAAGTGACATAATAATAACCTCCAAAAATAAAAACAAAAATCCTAACTCTTAACTCTTTACTCTCATACCCATCTGTTATCTTTAAACGCAAATATCAGATTTCTGTTCTCCATCATAACGTCATTAAGAACCTTCTCAATTCCCGCGGCATTTGAATCCGGACGGGAGGAGAAACGTTTCCAATAAGTAAAAGTAATCCTTACAGGAGTCCCCCACGCGCTTAGCACGTCATGCAGCGCGTCAAGATTTGTTCCGGCTTCTCCTTCAAATCCGATCGCGGCATAAATCAGTTGGATAGCATTCTTCTTATCTTTAACCGTTCTGAGATTTACTTTTACTTCTTTAACAGCCATAATAGTGCCTTTCCGGATCCGCATCAAAATGCGATCCTAAAAATCACGGTTTCCCGTAAAGCAGTTCAAAATGTTCATAGTGGTCGCCGGTATAATAGATCAGCCCGTCGTTAGAAAAAACGATGCGCTTAACTCCCCTGACTGTACCCTTAGTATCTATGTCACATTCTGTATACGTCCTCCCGTTTTTCTTCGGAAGAAGACCTTCGTAGTTTCCGAAGCGGTCTCCGCCGATCACTTTCCCGGGAGCATATTTATCCACGGGATCATTTCCGTTTCCCGACCAGCCAAGGTCCTTCGCTGCGTCCTTAGTAATAAAGTTGGATGGAAGCTTGCCGTAAGTCTGTATATAAAGGGCAACGTCATCCTTGGAATAGTACTTCCCGTTTTCATCGAGCTTAGCCGCAGTCGGCTGAGGCTTTTGAGTAGGATCAGCGGTCTTGGCGGCGGTCGGCTGAGGCTTCTGAGTAGGATCGGCGGGCTTTGCCGTGACATCTTCATTGCCAGGAGTACCGGAGCCGGGTGTGTTGTCAATAATAATCAGTTCGTCCGTTGCGGCGCCCGGCACGGTATTCGCACCGTTCTGATTATTGCCGGTCCCCGCAAAGAATTTATTGAATATAAAATATGCGGCGACAATTACGATAATCGCAACGACTGCCAATATTATTTGTTTTTTTGATAATGTTTTTTTAGAAGATTTACTCATATCCGGAAATTTAGAAGTTAAGATAATTCATACGGCGGCCGCAATACACGGCCGCCGCAAAAGTCGATCATTCAATAGTTATTTTTTCTTTTTCTTGGCAACGATGATACCTACGACTGCTGCGCAGACAACAACGGCGGCAACAATGATCACAGGGATCAGCCACTTATTATTGTTTCCTTCTGCAGTCTTCTCGCCGGGATCATCTGCCGGTTTATCTGTTGCCTTTGCCTCATCTGTAGCCTCAGGAGCGTCTGTTACCTGAGGTGCGTCTGTAGCAGGAGCATCAGTGGGCTTTTCGGTAGGCTCCGCAGTAGGAGCTTTCGTAGGCGTGGGATCCGGCTTCGGAAGTGCGTCAAGGCCTTTCTCGGCTATCTGCGCAGCGAAAGCATCAGCTGCAGTCTTATTGGTAAAGAACGCGGCGTAGTAGACTTCTACAGTGGTATCTTCCTTGGAAGAAGTGAACATATCGTAGCGGCAGTTCGCAACGTCGCCCGTCCAGAGCTTGGTCTTTGAAAAATCAATGTTAACGCACTGAAGTTCATCAGTCGTAACGTAATTATAAAGAATATTCTTCGATTCGTTATAACCGCCGTTTTCGGACGTCTGGAAGTACATTGACCCTCCCTTTGCCCCTTCTGCGGTATTAACTTTTACGCCCAGCTGTAGGATCTTGCAGTCATCTGCCGAAACAACGTCCATATCTTCATTGTCCGCAAGAGTTCCGAATGCAAATTCGAGGAACGGGTCACCGCCGGCAGCGACGTCAATGCTCCAGCAGCCCCTGCTTTCGTCAAAATAAACGTCAGCGATCTGGTTTCTTCCGGTCTCCGAGAAGAAATCATAGAAGATATCGTCGTCGGAATTGAAGACTAAGAGGCCGTAAGGCTTGGAATCATACGTAGAAGGATCGGCTGTAGGCTCGGGAGTTTTTTCAACAGAATGATCAGGTCCGGCGAAATTCTTCGCATCTTCTTCGCTCGCAAAGAAACCTACCCACGAGATAAGGAGCGTATCACCCTCTTCGGAAAGTCCGCTTCTGCCGCCTCTGTACATACCGTCAAAGCGAAGAGTGGTAACAGTACCTTCCCACGCGGTCTCGCCTTCTTCCATCTCAGCAACGACGTTCTGAGTCGCGCCTTCCTGGGCAGACACGCCGTCGGGTCCGTTGATGAGGTTAACGTATTTCTGATTCTGGACGGGCATATTGAAGATGTACGTCTTGAATTCAGTCATATTAGGATCTACGTCGAAATGGAAAACGGTGCTGCCGCTGATGGGGTGCGTCGACGTTCCGAAATGACCCTCATACTCTGTAGCGTCGGTAAGGTTCTTCAGGCAGAACGCCACGTAGGGATAATCCTCTCCGTCGATACCGGCATCGGCAATATTGTTAAGATAGAAATTCGGATCGCCGATCTCGTCAAGCCCTTCGGCAACCATTTTAAGCGCATGGTCTTCCCACGTTACACTGCACTGGTTCGTACCGGTCACAGTGTAATCATCATTAAAATCACTCTCATAATAGAAATCGTAAACGTACCCGGGCTCAGCTGCGGAAACCGTGAAAGACGGCAGCAAAGACATTACCAGTGCAAGCGCAAGCAGAACCGACAGGCTTCTAAACTTCTTCATAGTCAATTGCTCTCCTTTATTTGTTATTACCGGCCGCTGACAAACGGCATACGGCCGATCGGTCAGTTAAATTTTACAAAAATAAAGCTTCCTTGTCAAGCGCATTGACAACGCCGCGGGTATATTGTAAAATCGTATAAACAAACGATTCAGCTGCTTTCGGAAAGGAGCAATCTTATTATGAAAAAAAGCACAATTCTTAAGCTGTTGACGTTCGCCTTCGTGCTTATGCTGTCGGTAAGCTTCATACAGCGACCCGCCGTTGTCAACGCGATCGACGGTCTAAAAGATCTTGACTGGGTCGAAGAATATTCAGAACATGAGATATACCCCGGAGTCATGGCCTACGACTTTGTTTCATCCGCATCGTCGAAATACCTTCTGAACCATATTCATATCGTTGAATTTGACCCGGCGCAGAGTGACCTTTACCTCGACGTAACTAACGAGGCAGAGCATTCGAATACGCTGAAGTCGGTCAAGAATACGATGGAAGAGTATAACGCCAATCACCCTGACAGGAAGTCGCTCGCCGGTGTTAACGGAGATATGTGGATGGTCACGTACGCTCATGCACGTGTTGAAGGATCCGGCACTTCTTACGGAGGCGCTTCCGATCCGGTCGTTACAAAATCGCTCACTATACCGAGAGGCTTTAACGTATATAAGGGCGAGATCATAAGCAGTCCGCACGACAGTTCTGAAACTCCTTTTGAGGGCGAGTTCCAGTCTTTCGGAATCAGCTCCGACGGAGTAGCGCAGCTCGGCCAGCCTAAAGTTACTGTTAATGTTACGAACCATACCACCGGAAAGACGTTCAAACCGAATGGAATAAACAGGCTTCCCGCGAACAAAGCTGTAATGATGTATACGGATAAAGGTCCCGCGGCAAACTATGCGCTTGCAGACGCATTTGAAGTCGTGATCGATTTCGATGAAGATTATGTCATTAAACACGGCACAAATATTACCGGAACAGTTACCGCGATCTGCGGCCCTGATGCCGAAAATCCCGAAATGAAGGAAAACAGGATCATTCTTACCGCCAGAGGCGAAAAGAAGACGGCCAATATTTCAGATTACAGCGTCGGTGATAAAGTTACGATAGAAGTAAGCGTTAAAGATACGTTTAAGAACGATGAATTCTGGCAGAACGTATACACCGCTGTAGGCGGCCATATGTACTTCGCACGAGACGGTAAAATCAGTTCTCTGGGCGCGGGCGGCGAGAGCGGATACCCTACAACGATAATCGCTACGACTAAATCAGGGAAAATGATATTCCTGGTCGCAGACGGCAGGCAGAAAGATTTCAGCGTCGGTATTCCTTTCGGAGTTTACGATAAATTAGCAAAAGAACTTGATTTTGAAGACGCTTTCATCGTTGACGGCGGCGGAAGCACGACTATGGTTCAGCTGGTCAATGAAGGCTATCAGCTCATTAACAGACCGAGCGATAAGAAATCCGACGGTTCTTACGGAAGTCCGCGCGCCGTTGTCAATTCCTTCATACTTGCAGCCGGTCCGGACCGCAATGCTCCTCCGGCCACTGAAGTTCCGACAGAAACTCCCACCGACGAACCTGCAGATTCGACCGGAGATATTTCTGGAGATAAGACTTCCGAACCGGGCAAGAAATCTGACGGCAGCAAAGTCAATCCCGGCGTCATCGCCGCGATTGCTGTAGGCGCTGTCGCAGTCATTGCCGTAGCTGCTTTTATAATCACTGTGGCAAAGAAGAAAAAATAACGTAAACGCTTAGAATATTTTCCCTTGACAACTCCTCTTCCGCGGGTGTATACTTCACCTCGCGCGA
>JAGCTF010000095.1 GCA_017963755.1 Clostridia bacterium
ATAATTATCTACGGCGGCACGAATAAACAGATAACGGAGGCGGAGATCGACGAGACGCTCGCGCATTTCGAAGCCGGCGACCTGCTGCTGCTTCAGAATGAAATATCCAACGTGAATTATCTGATACACCGCGCACACGAAAAGGGCATGCTGACGGTGCTGAATCCGTCCCCGATCACGGCGGAACTGCTCGAATTCGACGGCCTTTCGCTGCTCGACTGGATGATCGTGAACCATGGCGAAGCGGAAGCGCTTGCGGGCATCAGCGGCGGCGAACCGGTCGACGTTATCGAGGCACTTCAGGCTAAATATCCACGGGCATCGATCGTTATGACGCTCGGAAAGCGCGGCGCGCTCTGCCTCTCCCGCGGTTTATTGTATTTTTCATGCACTTACAATTACGGGAAGCGCGTCGATACTACGGGCGCCGGCGATACTTTTACGGGTTATTTCCTTGCAGGGCTGTCAAGGGGCGAGCCGATCGACGAATGTATGGATATGGCGAGCAGGGCTTCAGGCCTGTCGATAACCATTGCCGGTGCGGCCAATTCGATCCCGGATCTTGAGACTGTGTTGACAGCCGAGCCCATTGAACTGCAGTAATAAATCTATCTGCAGCAGCTGCAGTAATAACAAAGTCCCAAGCAATTATAACAGGGTCATTTTTTCTTCTTTGCAAAAAGTATCGCAAAAACGGTTCCGGCTGCGATGGCAATTCCGAGCAGCACGGACACGATGATCAGCGCCGTTTTCAAGCCGCTGCTTGAGGATTTTGACGAACCCGGCAATTTCGTTGTAAGTTCGTCAGTTGCTGATGCTTCCGTTGCAGGTGCGCCGGTCGCAGGTACGGCTGTTGCAGCGTCGTCTGTTGCAGGAACCTCGGTCGGAGCATCCGTCCCGGGTGCAGCCGTCGTTTTATTTATTTTCTCCATGACCACGTAAAACACATAACTCGCATCTGTCCGATACTGAAGAATAGTGCCGTTTTCAAGTAAGCGAAAACGAGGGTCGTTGCCGTCAATGATAAGTTCGCCGTCGGGAGAACCAATATACCAGCCTTCCCGCTCGTACCCGTCGTTAGGCTGAATGGAAATTGACGCAAACGATCTTGCTGATAAATCTGCGTCAACGCTGTTTATATAATCTGCCGGCCCTGAACCCGGCGCCGAAGATTCAGTATATAGATAGCCTCCTTCGGCGGGGTAAACATGGACTTCGGCAACGCAGATATATTTGCCCGTAAGCGTAATATCTTCAGTCACTGCCGTATCAAAATCGTAAGATTCTCCACCCAGCAGCCAGCCGGAAAATGACAGATTATCTTTAACCGGATCCTCAGGTTTTACTGCTTTGCCGCCGCTTTTAACCGCATGCTTCGCGAACAGCTCGCCGTCAGGCAATTCGAAAATCACAAGAAAATGTTTTTCGTAATTGAATTTCCCATCATAATGAAGCGAAAGTTCGCCCCAGTTGTCGTTGCAGGCAACGAGGTCGATATCATATTCACCGCTGTCCCAGCCGCCGCTCGCAAACAATTCGTTAAGATCGACCTTCATCCCGTCCGGCTCGCAGGCGTTATCTGCGTACCTGAGCCAGTATCTGGTCGCGCCTTCGTACGGATCCCAGGTCAATATTCCGTCTTCGGAAATGGCAACGTTCGGGATCTCATGCTTCTCGAACCAGCCCTCGATCTCGTCGCTTTTATCCGATAATTCTCCGTTCGGAGCATTCTCTTCCGCGATCGCCATAACTTTAAAGCAATACTTGCTATTAGCATACAATCTGATGCTCTCCGAAAAATCGAGCTGCGTATCATTCTCGACATAGTATGTTTCTATGGTACTATCTCCGACCATCAGATAAACATTATACCCAACTGCTCCTTCCACCGGATCCCACCGGGCCACGCGTCCTTCCCAGCGAAGATTTTCCACTTTGGGCAGTCCCACGGGCGCGGTAAACTCGAAAGAACCATAATAGTGGTTGGATAATTCTTTCCAGTTATCGTCGCAGGCCACAAGCGAGATCGAGTACGTTCCGGAGACCAGGTTCGAATTAAAAGCATGCTGATAAAGGTCTGCGAAATTGCCCTCCGGTTCAAAGGAGACAGGACCAAAAACGATCCAATACCGCGTCGCTCCTTCGTACGCGTCCCAGGTCAATAGTCCGTCTTCGGACAACTGCACATTCGCGATATCCTTTTTTTCTCCTGCCGCGAAAGCTACGATCGCAGACAAAACAATTGCGCAGATCAGCGCTAAAACTGTCGTAAATATTGCTGTCTTTTTCATATCGAACCTCCTGTTAGAGCTCCGGCTATGTCGCAGTAAAATCTATGATCTTTTGCGTTTTTTCCGGTTTTCCGCCGATGCCCTGACGTCAATATTTTAACACACCGGCGGCAGCAGTCACAACTGCAAATTGATAACGTATCACCTTTATGTTTAATACTCTGAGATTTTAAAAGATTTAAAAAAATCTTCAGCAACTAGAGAACTATCGCATTGAACAACAATCATAGCACCATATAAATAAAACCTAACATACACAGTAGTATCGTCATTAAGCTCTCCGACTAAAGCAAGAACTGTTGTTCCGTCACAAAACGTATATTCTTTTTCATAAACACTCTTATACGACGGATATTTCGTATAATTATCTGGTTTAGGAGAATCCGGATATATAATCGAAACGACTTCAAGATATGATTTCGCATTTTTTAAATCGATATCAACTATTTCCGGATAGGTTACTTTTACTTGATAATTTTTATCATTAATCACGCAATGATACCATATCCACGGAAGGCCAAATAGTTCCTTTGTAAGCAGGCTTATCGAGGAGAGCCCTTCCTTCTTTCTCAGTTCTGATAATTTTCCGTTATACTCTGGAACCAGCAGCTTTATTTTACCGGATTCAAATTTAGAAAGCATTTCAGCATAATACTCACCATAATATATCTTTTCTCTCTTCATTTGCCGTCCAATATCAGATGATTTACTGTTCGTCAGAGCATCATTTATCATATTATAATCGTCAAAAGAGTACACTGCAGTTTCTTTGCTTGGAACATTCTGTAAACCCATTTGATTATTTTCATCAGTTTTATTACAAGATACGAATGATGTCAATAAAGAAAAAGAAACGGCAACAATAATTACGCTAATGGCTTTTTTCATAATATCCTCCTAGTTCATTGTATGGTGGTTTTCAAGATGGTTAAGTATGTCGTTTATGCATTCGTCGCAAATAACATCATCGTTTGTTATACTTATTCGTGAATTGCACATTATACAAGTCGCCGGGCGTGGATTAGTTCCACAGTAAGAACAAATATCTTTGAATTTGCAGACATATATATTTTAACAAGAGAGGCATGCCTGGTCAAGTCAATTTCAATCGTTTTTCGATTGCCCGCGGCACCACTGTGTGGTATAATAAAGCCACCAAAAACTGCGAGGTGGTTGCTACCATGAAACTCTACGACCTTACTGTAAACGGTGCCAAAAACACATTGACCGCGCCGCTTTCAAAACTGCGCTTCAGCTGGAAGATCGATTCGGACGTTGACAATACTTTTCAGACTTCATACCGGTATGTCGTTGCGAAAGCAGCCGGAAACACTTCGGAGATCGTGTTCGATTCCGGTGATACCGAAAGCTCCGATTCTGTCGGTTTAGAACCCGCCGGACTTTCGCTAAAGCCACTTTCCGACTATACCTTCACCGTGACAGCCGCGGATAATCACGGCGG
>JAGCTF010000096.1 GCA_017963755.1 Clostridia bacterium
GTTTGTCCGTACGGCGCGCTTATGCCTGGCGAGGACGGAATAATGCAGAAATGTGAACTTTGCCTTAATAATTCGTGCGGCGCTCCTGCGTGTGTCACCGGATGCCCTAATAAGGCTATCGTTTATGAGGAGCGGGGGTGATAAGTGTGAACGGAGATATTAAAAAATACGTTATCATCGGAAACGGTACTGCCGCAGCCGGCTGCATCGAAGGGATACGTAAGAATGACGCTAACGGCGAAATTACTGTCATCTCGGAAGAGAAGCATCACGTTTATTCCAGGCCGCTTATTTCTTATTACCTGGAAGGCAAAACCGATGCTGAAAGGATGCTTTATCGCGGGTTGGATTTCTACGAAAAGAATGGCTGCAAAGTGTATTACGGCGTGAAGGCTTCGGGTATTTCGGGCTTAACGGAAAGCGGCGGATATAATCTAGCATTGAGTGACGGCAGGTCAATAAAGGCTGAGAAAATATGTGTTTGTACAGGTTCGAGACCGTTCGTGCCTCCATTTGAGGGTCTGGATTCGGTCGTCAATAAATTTTCGTTTATGACGCTGGATGACGCGCTCGGGCTCGAAAAGACGCTGAACGAACTTTCCGAAGGCGTTAAAAAGCCGTCAGTACTGATCGTTGGCGCCGGACTGATCGGGCTTAAATGCGCGGAAGGAATATATGAAAAAGCCGGGAAGATCACCGTGTGCGACCTGGCAGACAGGGTGCTTTCGAGCATACTTGACGCCGAAAACGCCTCGATCGTTGAAGGGAAGCTTAGGGAGCGCGGGATCGATTTTCTGCTTGGGAACAGCGTTAAAAAGTTCAGCGCGGGAGAGGCGCTTATGAACGACGGAAGTACCGTGAAATTCGACGTTCTGGTGCTTGCCGTAGGCGTTAGAGCGAATTCGGAGATCGTTAAAAACGCTGGAGGAACCGTAAACAGAGGGATCGTAGTCGATACACGGATGCGAACTTCGCTGCCTGACGTTTACGCGGCAGGTGACTGCGCGGAGGGGTACGACAGCTCTATCGGCTCAAACCGCGTGCTTGCGATACTGCCAAACGCATATATGCAGGGCTATACTGCCGGTATCAATATCTCCGGCGGGGATGCTGTTTTCGACAATGCAATCCCTATGAATTCTATCGGTTTCTTCGGGTTCCATATTATGACCGCCGGTTCGTACGACGGCGAATGCATCTGCGAGAACAGAGACGAAACCATAAGAAAGTTTTTCGTAAAAGATGGGTTTCTGAAAGGATTTATGCTTATAGGGGCGGAAGAAAGGGCAGGTATCTACACTTCGCTTATCCGTGAAAAAGTGCCGCTCGATTCGGTTTCACCCGATTTTGCGCACAATATCGCATCTAATTATATTTTCAGCGCAGAAATTCGTAGAAAAAGATTGGGAGGTGCTGTATAATGGTAATTGACGCAGGAAGTCTCGGGTACAGAGAGGTCAATGAGGCGCTGCGCCGCGGCGGCCCGGAAGTCGTTGTCAACGGCTGCACGGGGCAGAGATTTATTGCCGCCGGAGCATCTGACATAAAAGTAACACTGAACGGCACCCCGGGAAACGCGCTCGGAGCATACCTGAACGGAGCGGAGATACTTGTCAACGGCAGTGCTCAGGATGCCGTGGGAGATACGATGAATGAAGGCCGTATCGTTGTCGGCGGAAACATCGGAGACGCCTGCGGCTACGCGATGCGAGGCGGTTCAATATTTGTTAAGGGTAATGCCGGGTACCGCGCCGGAATTCATATGAAGGCGTACGAGGATAAAGTGCCTCTTATGGTCATCGGAGGCTTCGCCGGAAGCTTTCTGGGAGAATACCAGGCGGGAGGAGTAATCGTGGTGCTCGGACTGGGAATCGGCGATAAACGCATTGTAGGTAACTTCCCATGCACCGGTATGCACGGGGGTAAAATGTTCCTGAGAGGGAATTGCGAAGACATACTTTTCCCAGATCAGGTCAGCGTCCGGAAAGCCGGTGAAACTGATCTTAAGGAGATCTCAGGATACGTATCCGAGTTCTGCAAACTGTTCGGATCTGATTTTGACGAGATAATGGATTCTGAATTTGTTGCGGTAACGCCTGATACTAAAAATCCATACAAACGTCTTTACGTTGCGAACTGACCGCGACTGATCCGGACGTACTTTTTGCTGGAGGAGATATTATGAAATATTCTGCTGATGAAGTTATGCAGTACGCTTTGGAAGAAGACGTGAAATTCATACGTCTGGCTTTCTGCGACGTTTTCGGGCGTCAGAAAAACATATCGATAATGCCTGAAGAGCTGAAAAGAGCGTTCGAGTATGGAATCGCTATTGACGCCTCCGCAATCGCCGGATTCGGTGACGAGACACATTCCGACCTGCTGCTGCATCCGGAGCCCGATACGTTGACGCCGCTCCCGTGGCGCCCTGAACACGGAAGAGTTGTCCGGATGTTCTGCAAAATATCGTACCCAGACGGACGCCCGTTCGAATGTGATACGCGCGCATTCCTGCAAAAAGCAGTTGCCGATGCTGAAAAAGCCGGATTTTCTTTCTTCTTCGGCGCTGAGCAGGAGTTTTATCTGTTCGAACTCGACGCTCAGAATGAACCGACAGACACGCCTTACGATAATGCCGGGTACATGGATATTGCCCCGGATGATAAGGGAGAAAACATCCGTCGCGAGATCTGCCTTACGCTCGAACAGATGGGTATACGGCCCGAAAGTTCGCATCACGAGGAAGGACCGGGTCAGAACGAGATCGACTTCAGATATTCCGACGCGCTTTCGTCTGCGGACAATGCGATGACTTTCCGTACTGTGGTCAAGACCGTCGCTCACCGCAGCGGGCTTTTTGCAGATTTTTCGCCTAAACCGCGCGAAGATCTTCCGGGCAACGGCTTTCATATCAATATCTCTTTAAGGCCGCTCAGTGATGAATATTTCGGGAACGTGCTTGCAGGGATTTTAGAGAAGATCAGCGAGATAACTCTGTTTATGAATCCTGTTGAGAATTCATATAAGCGTCTCGGAAAACGTAAAGCGCCCGGTTACGTTTCATGGTCTCATGAAAACCGCTCGCAGCTTATACGTATTCCTGCCGCTGAAGGCGAGTATGAAAGGGCTGAACTGCGTTCGGCTGATCCTTCCGCAAATCCGTATCTTGCGTTCGGGCTGCTGATCAGAGCCGGACTTTACGGGATCGAACACAAACTTGCGCTTCCTGAGCCTGCAGATATTAATCTGTTTAAAGCAGACCCGTCCGTTCTGAAGCAGTTCAGAAAGCTTCCTGGCAGCATTGAAGAAGCAAAGAAGCTGGCGGCTAAGAGCGAGTTCGTAAAAGAATTCGTGCCGCAGCCAGTACTGGATATTTATTGCAGATAAGGGTAACGA
>JAGCTF010000097.1 GCA_017963755.1 Clostridia bacterium
ATGTCTCAGGCTCTGTCTCCTGCCTGAAATTGAGCGAGCTCCGCCTGAAAAGACATACCAAATTCTGAATATCAAGCTTTTGGTATGTCTCGGGCTCTGTCTCCGGCCTAAAAATGAGCGAGCTCCGCCTGAAAAGACATACCAAATTCTGAATTTAAGATTTCTGGTATGTCTCAGGCTCCGTCTCCGGCCTGAAAATGGGCGAGTTCCGCCCGAAAAGACATACCAAATTCTGAATATCAAGCTTTTGGTATGTCTCGGGCTCTGTCTGCGGCCTGAAAATGAGCGAGCTCCGCCCGAAAAGACATACCAAATTCTGAATATCAAGCTTTTGGTATGTCTCGGGCTCT
This sequence comes from Clostridia bacterium, assembly GCA_017963755.1. GTDB lineage: Bacteria > Bacillota > Clostridia > UBA1212 > UBA1255 > UBA1255. Next base: position 351 of record JAGCTF010000097.1, read on the forward strand.
GTTTGCGATCCAAAAATGAGATATGTGTCCATATAATTTACGATTTAAGGAGTAGAGCCGCAGATAAAAAATATTGACACCGCAGGCAGCCGGGGTTATCATTGCCAGTGAACAAAAGACCTTTCTCAGGAGGCGTTTTTAATGAAAAAGATAAAGAAGCCCAATGGATTGATAGTAATAATACTGCTTTCATTTGCAGCAGGCATTCTTTTCACCGCACTCGGCGCGTACATAGGAAACCGCTTAAACCTTCCGGGCGAATCGCCGGTCATTGCCGTCCTCGCATTCATACTGCTTGCTATGATCCTATCCCTGCTGGCAATGCTTATCGCAGGCTTGATTGCCAAGCGCAAAGCAAAACGTGTGAATAGCGCCGCTGAGATGCGCGATGCTTTAAATAGAGAAAAAGATAGCGTCCGGGCGGATCATATTGCCGCGCGAAAAAAACTGCGCAGCGCTGCCGTGAGGGTCATTATATATGACATATATAAAGGGCTGGTTCTCTGCTTCCTTGCGTTCATGGTCGGATTTTCGACGAAAAGCGTATATAATATTGCCGCATCGTTCGCTTTTATCGTTTATTTTGCGCGCTTTTTCCTAAACCCGAACGAAAAAGACCTGTCCGATTGTCAGAAAGAAGAAGAATACCCGGAACTGTACGCGATCGCACGCAAAGCCGCAAAAACGCTTAAAATTGACAACGACCTGGTAATATACGTTAATTCCAACTGCAGCACGTCGGTATCGATGAGCGGGAAAACAGTTGTCCTTACCGTCGGAGCCGCGGCGCTCGACATTCTCACATCCGAAGAATTATACGTACTGCTGCTCCACGAATTTGCGCACGTCAGAAATGATGCCAAAAATGAAAGGCTCGAAGATTCGATATTCGTACGGCTTTCAGCGCTGTACTCACATTTCCTGTTTAAGCACACGACAGGCATATCGTGGATAACCGACAGCCGCTTTTTTAAGGAATATGCCTCTTACAGGTTGTTCGCAACGATAATAGCCGAACAGAATGCTGACAATATCTTCACCGAGTACTGCGACGCGAAGACCGCCGGGAACGCACTTACCAAAATCGTTCTCAACGACGATTTTATGCGTGAACTGCCGCGCTATCTCAAAGCGGAAGAGCTCTACGGAGAACCCGAACCGGTCGGCAACTACCTCGGGATCGTCACCGCTCTTTTCAGGAAAAAGTTCCCCGAACGCATAGCTTTCTGGATAGATCTTCATAAAAAAGAACTGCTTCCAAACGTCTCCTCTCACCCGCTGCTACGCGACAGACTGGCTAAAATAGGCGTTTCGCTGGATGACGCCACACCGGAACTGCCCGGGAACGATCCTTCGGGAAGCGAAGCTGAATATCGCGCGGAATGCGCAAAGGCGATCACATATTGTGACGGCCGCATATTCGAACAGCAGAGAAACAGCTATCTTGAAGACAGGCGCAGGTCATATCTGGATCCGCTCAAAAGAATACGCGAATGGGAACGCGGCGGCAGGCAATTAACGCCTGACACGTTTAAACAGATCTGTGCAGACCTTGACGCACTCGGAAGATTTGAAGAGGAAGAGGAATTGTGCGACCGGGCAATGGAGGAGTTTACGGAAGAGCAGCAGGATCATGCGTTGTTCATAAAAGGGCTCTGCCTTCTGGACAAGTACGACGAGCGCGGCATTGATTTTCTTTACAAATCCACAAACAATCCGAATTACATAGATGACGTGACGGACGTAGTCGGAAAATACGTAAATCTGCTGGGACTTTCAGAACGCAGAGACGAATACCGCAGCTGGGTTGTTGATATAACGCAGCAGAAGATCGATAAATTTGATAAAATGGATAGTCTTTCCGCGTTCGACCGTCTGGAATCCGAGGCGCTGGAAGGAACGATGCTGAATGATCTTATAGATTACTTTTTAAGTGTAGGTCAGGATTCTATCACCCGGATCTATCTGGTGCGCAAGGTCATCACGGACGATTTCTTTACGAGTTATTTCCTTATCGATTTTGCGGACAATACCCCGCCGAGCGTCGAGCGGGACGTTATGGATAAGATTTTTGAGCGGCTGGATACGGGCTACGACTGGCAATTCTGCCTCGACAGGTATGGAAGGAAGTTTGCGGCGGCAATCGCAAAGGTCCCGGATTCGTGCGTTTATGACAAGGAAAAGGGTTACCGGAGATAGAATTACGCCAAGAATCAAGAATCAGCGCGCCAAAAAGCAGTTGACACCCTCCCCACGAAATGTTATAATTTTTCAGTGCGATGAAAATTTCTTTCATCCGCGCTCTAATATCTGAATAAGTACCAACGTACTGTATAATTTCAAGGAGGTTTTTCAATGGCAACACCTATCATTATGCCCCGCCAAGGGCAGTCTGTTGAAAGCTGTATTATTTCCAACTGGGCGAAAAAGGTTGGCGATAAAGTTGCTGAAGGCGACACACTCTTCACCTACGAGACCGATAAGGCGACGTTCGACGAAGAAGCCAAGATCAGCGGAACTTTATTGGCAATCTTTTTTAATGAAGGAGACGACGTCCCCTGCCTTACCAACGTATGCGTTATAGGACAGCCGGGCGAAAGCTTCGCGGAATTTGACCCGAACGGCGCAGCAAAAGCGGCAAGCGCACAGGAAGCTCCCAAGGCTGAAGAGCCCAAGGCAGAAGCTCCCAAAGCAGCTGCAGCAGCTCCAGCACAGCCCGCCGGCCCGAAATCTGACGCGAACGTAGTTATCATGCCCCGTCAGGGTCAATCAGTTGAAAGCTGCATCATTTCAAAATGGAACGTTAAAGTTGGCGATAACGTCAAGGTCGGTGATAATCTTTTCACCTACGAGACCGATAAAGCCACTTTCGACGAAGAATCTAAATTTGAAGGCACCGTACTGGCCATCTTCGCAAAAGAAGGCGACGACGTACCTTGCCTGCAGAACGTCGCAGTCATCGGTAAGCCCGGAGACAGCTTCGCCGAGTTCGATCCGAGCGGCGCAGCTCAGGCAGCGGCTCCCGCACAGACGGCTGAGACCGTCGCGGCTCCCGCGCAGGCAGCACCCGCGGCAACAGCTCAGCCCGTAGTTGCCCCCGGCGAGAGACATTTCGTCTCACCCAGAGCGCGCAATTTCGCCGAAAGAGCAGGCGTTAATACCGATTTCGTTGTCGGCACCGGCGCTGAAGGCAGAGTAATCGAAAAAGACGTAAAAGACTTTATTGCCGCCGGCGGAAATACCACTTACGCCGCAGCACAGGCCGCGAAAGCCGGAATGACCGGAACCGCGTTCGCAGGAAAGATCGGCGTTGACGACCTCACCGCTAAAGCAGCACCCGCAGCTGAGCCCGCAAAGGCAGAGCCCGCGAAAGCCGCTGCAGAGCCTGTTAAAGCCGCCGAGACCGCAGCTGATTACGAAGACGTTAAGATTCCCAACATCCGCAAGGTCATTTCCCGCTCGATGCACGCTTCCCTGTCCACGATGGCACAGCTCACGCTGAACGCTTCGTTCGATGCGACGAACATTATGGAATTCCGCCGTCAGCTCAAGGAAGTAAAGGACAAGCTCGGCCTGGCAAACGTCACGATCAACGACATCATTCTGTACGCCGTATCGCGCACGATCCTCAATCACAAGGACTGCAACGCGAACTTCATCGAAGACGGCACAGTTATGCGCTACTTCAAGAACGTACACCTCGGCATCGCCGTTGACACACCGAGAGGCCTCATGGTTCCCACGCTCCGCAACGCGAACCTCAAATCCCTGAACGACATTTCGACCGAAGCCAAGGCACTGGCCACCGCAGCTCAGGGCGGCACGATCAATCCCGACGACCTCAAGGGCGCTACGATCACCGTAACGAACCTGGGCACGATGGGCATCGAGTCCTTCACTCCTGTTATCAATCCTCCGCAGACCTGCATCCTGGGCGTTAACACCCTCCAGACCCGCGTTAAGAGCGAAGCAGGCGTGCTGAAGACGTATCAGGCGATGACCCTCTCCCTCACGTTCGACCACAGAGCTCTCGACGGCGCTCCGGCGGCAAGATTCCTTCAGGAACTCTGCAAGAACCTCGAGAACTTCACGATGCTGCTTATTAAATAAACCGTCGCGGATCCGCAAATTGCAATTTGCCATTTGCCATTATAAAAAAGGAGAAATAACATTATGGCTTTTGATTTAATCGTTATCGGCGGCGGCCCCGCCGGATACCTGGCAGCTGAAAGGGCCTCCGACGCGGGACTCCAGACGCTCCTCATCGAAAAGAGATTCATCGGCGGCGTGTGCCTCAACGAAGGCTGCATCCCCTCGAAAGCGTTCCTGTATTCAGCAAAACTGTACGACGGAGTTGCCCACGGCGAAAAATACGGCGTGACGGCACAGGGCCTCAACATCGACCACAAAGCCGTTGTCGCCCGCAAGAACAGAGTCGTTAAGACGCTCGTAGGCGGCATCCAGGCCAAACTCAAGAAAAACAAAGTAACGACCGTGATGGCTGTTGCCACCATTAAAGGCCGCGACGCGGAAGGCTTCAAAGTAGAAGCTAACGGCGAGACCTACGTTGGTAAGAAACTGATGATCTGCACCGGTTCCGTACCTGTAACTCCCCCGATCCCCGGCGTAAAAGAAGGCCTTCAGAGCGGCTTCGTACTCACCAACCGCGAGATCCTTGACCTCCAGGAAGTTCCCGAGAAGCTCGTCATCATCGGCGGCGGCGTTATCGGCCTCGAAATGGCATCCTACTTCAACACGGCCGGTTCCAAAGTTACCGTCGTTGAAATGATGGACAAGATCGCAGGCCCGACGGACCGCGAGATCTCCGAAATACTGCTCAAGAACTACCAGAAGAAGGGCATCACCTTCAATCTGGGCTGCGCGGTCACGGGCGTTGAGAACGGCAAAGTCATCTACAAGAAGGGTGACGAGGTCAATGAAGTTGCAGCCGATAAAGTGCTGCTTTCCATCGGCCGCCGTGCTTTCACCGAAGGACTCGGACTTGAGACGATCGGCGTAGAGACTGAGCGCGGCAAGATCAAGACCGACGACAAGGGCGAGACCAACATTGCCGGCGTTTACGCAACCGGCGACGTCAACGGCTTCTCGATGCTTGCTCACACCGCTTACAGAGAGACGGAAGTTGCCATCAACAACATCCTGGGCAAGAAGGATTTCATGCGCTACGACGCCATCCCGTCCGTCATCTACACCAACCCTGAAGTTGCCGCCGTCGGCGAGACCGAAGAGAGCGCTAAAAAGAAGGGCATCGATTTCGAAGTTGCAAAGCTGTCAATGATGTATTCGGGCAGATACGTTGCCGAGAACGAAGGCGGAGACGGTATCATCAAAGTGCTCATCGATAAGAAGTACAGAAACATCATCGGCTGCCATATGATCGGCTATCATTCTTCCGAGATCATTTACGGCGCCGGTATCCTTATCGAGACCCAGATGCGTGTTGCGGATATCAAGAAACTGGTATTCCCTCACCCGTCCGTTTGCGAAATTATCCGCGAGGCGATCTTCGAATTCGAAGATTAAGCGGCAGCGGGTACACAGCAAACCGCTATGTCCCGCGACGATAAACGGTGTCGGGTACACAGCAAACCGCTATGTCCCGCGACGATAATATAGAATATAAAAAGAAAGAGGTAAAACATCATGCCAAAATCACAATTTATTGACGAGAACGTCGTTCGCCAGCCCGGTTGGGTGAAGTTCCAGGACATCCCCGTAAACCAGTACAATAAAACAATAGAAGATGAGAAAGCCAACTACACCAAAGAAGACTTCCTCCGCATCTACCGCGATATGAAGATCATCCGCGAATTCGAGACGATGATCAACTCCATCAAAACGACTGAGAACTACAACGGCGTGCAGTACAAGCATCCCGGACCCGCTCACCTGTCCATCGGTCAGGAAGGCAGCGCCGTAGGTGAGGCTTACCTGCTCACCACCGACGACTGGATCTTCGGTTCCCACAGAAGCCACGGCGAGATCCTCGCTAAAGGCCTTTCCGCCATCGAGAAACTCAGCGATAAAGAGCTGATGGATATCATGGAAAACTACTTTGACGGCTCCATCCTGAAGATCGTTCAGAAAGATCAGAAGACCGTTAAAGAGCTCGCGATCGACTTCCTTATCTACGGTACGCTCGCAGAAATGTTCGCACGCGAGACCGGTTTCCACAAAGGACTCGGCGGTTCGATGCACGCTTTCTTCTGCCCCTTCGGAATTTATCCGAACAACGCAATCGTAGGCGGCAGTGCCACGATCGCTACCGGCAGCGCACTCTTTAAGAAAGTAAACCGTAAACCCGGTATCGTTATCGCCAACATCGGCGACGGCGCTATGGGCCGCGGTCCCGTCTGGGAAGCACTCTGCTTCGCTACGATGGACCAGTACAAGAAACTCTGGGGCGACGATATGAAAGGCGGCCTGCCGATCATATTCAACATCTTCAACAACCAGTACGCTATGGGCGGACAGACCAACGGCGAAACGATGGGTTACGAAATTGCCGCCCGCATCGGCGCAGGCGTAACGCCCAACCAGATGCACGCAGAAAGAGTCGACGGCTACAACCCGCTGGCTGTTATTGACGCCATCCGCAGAAAGAAAGAGATCCTCGAAAAGAAAGAAGGACCCGTGCTCCTTGACACCCTCACCTACCGTACGACCGGTCACTCCCCGTCCGACGCTTCCAGCTACAGAACGAAGGAAGAGATCGATATGTGGTTCGAAGGCAACGCCACCGACGAGTTCAAGAACAAACTGATCCTTGCCGGCGTTACCACTCAGTCCGAGATCGATTCGATCAACGAATACGTCGTTAACCTCATCACGAAGATCTGCGCAATGGCTGCCGATACGACGATCTCTCCGAGAATGGACTTCATCAAGAATCCTCACCAGATCGAAGACCTCATGTTCTCCAACCAGAAGATCGCGAAACTCAGCGACGCGAAGCCCGACGTACTCATCCCGATGGAAGACGATCCGAGAGTACAGCAGATCGCACGCAAAGAGCGTTTCGGTTTCGACAAGGACGGAAAGCCCGTGTCCAAACTTAAAGTTTACAACTACAGAGACGGCGTGTTCGAAGCTATCATCAGCAAGTTCTACGAAGATCCTACGCTCGTGGCGTACGGCGAAGAGAACAGAGACTGGGGCGGCGCGTTCGCTGTTTACAGAGGACTTACCGAAGCCATCCCGTACCACAGACTGTTCAACTCCCCGATCTCCGAAGCCGCTATCGTCGGTACCGCTGTCGGTTACGCTATGTCCGGCGGCCGCGCTATCGTAGAGCTCATGTACTGCGACTTCCTCGGCTGCGCAGGCGACGAGATCTTCAACCAGATGGCTAAATGGCAGTCAATGAGCGCAGGCGTGCTCAAGATGCCTATGGTACTGCGCGTATCCGTCGGTTCCAAGTACGGCGCTCAGCACTCTCAGGACTGGACTTCTCTCTGCGGCCACATCCCCGGACTGAAGGTCTGCTTCCCTGTTACTCCTTACGACGCAAAGGGCCTTATGAACTCCGCTCTGAACGGCACCGATCCCGTTATCTTCTTCGAATCCCAGCGTATCTACGATAAGGGCGAAGAGTTCCACGAGGGCGGCGTTCCCGTTGAGAATTACGAGATCCCGATCGGCGAGCCCGATATCAAGCGCGCAGGTTCCGACCTCACCATCCTCACCATCGGCGTCACGCTGTACAAAGCTCTCGAAGCAGCTAAGATCCTTCAGGAGAAGTACAACATCTCCGCGGAAGTTATCGACGCACGTTCGCTCGTTCCGTTCAACTACGAGAAGGTCATCGAGTCCGTAAAGAAGACGGGCAAGATCGTGCTTGCTTCCGATGCCTGCACGAGAGGCTCCTTCCTCAACGACCTTGCGGCCAACATCACCGAGATGGCGTTCGATTATCTCGATGCTCCTCCGGTAATCGTAGGTGCAAAGAACTGGATCACTCCCGCTTACGAGTTTGACGCAGACTTCTTCCCGCAGACGTCCTGGATCCTTGACGCCATCGATCAGAAGATCATCCCGCTCAAGGGCCACACCACTACTCCTAACGTGAACTACACCACCAACGAGCTTATGCGCATCGCTAAGAAGGGTGTATGATCGCGGTCAGTTTAGCTTAATTTAGTTTAACTTTTTCGGGCATCGGATGACGCAAAGGG
>JAGCTF010000098.1 GCA_017963755.1 Clostridia bacterium
CCGAAAATCACTATTATGTTATGCGCAGGAGATTTCTCTCAAAACGCGGATTGTATTATACATCAGTTAGAATGGGTTGTCAAGTACTTTGTGAAAAATATTTCATATAAAAAGTGAAACTAACTTCATACCGCAAACAACAAAAAACCGCTTGTGAATCATAAGTGGGTCCGGGCTTCCGCACGTTTCATTTGCCGAAGGTTTGGCGCGTGAGCGGCAAGCCAAAGGCGATGCTCACTCTCCGTAGAAATCGGTACATCTCCGGCGAGAACCGGTACCGATTCGCAGAAAAAGGATTGATTAGAAATGGCAGAAGTGCTAAAATTACGGCAAGGAAAACCGCACACTACTTGTGAGTTTGGAACATCGGAGGTTCATCTATGAGTACTGCAAACAAGAACTTTGGCCTGAAATTGATTGCACTAACACTTGTTGTAACTATCTTTGCGACACTGCTTCCATCCCAGATGGTATTTTGGGCAGAAGATAGTATCGTTCCGCAAGTTATTTCGCCTTCAAATGATCCGGATGATTTTACGGTTGATCTCACAGACGAACCGGTTTCTAATAATATCGTCGATGCGCTTTTTGAAGATTCCTACCTTCGAACTCCAAACTCAAAAACGCTGCGACAGAACGACGGCACATACAAGTTGGGTACATACAATTTTGAGGTTCATTTCCCGACATCCGAAGGCTATGTTGAATACGATAATACTTTGATACACAAAGCGGTTTCGTACAACGGAATCAGTGGCCCGTATTAGAAAACAAAATCACCCTATAACTGACGGCAATTGGCATTGGGACTGGGCGGAGAGTGATACTGTAGCCTTTATTGATGAACATATGAAAATGGCCAAGTATAACTTTGATTTTGAAAATACTTTACTCAACAAAATTATGAGCCCTGGTTGGAAATTATTTGAAGGGATGTTGTGATTATGAAAAAAGTTTTTTTTAAGAAATTCTTCGATTTTTACACAATTGATGAATATTTGGATTTTGCTGACAAAAGCCAAAGTGTAAATTTAATATTAGGCTTTGACGATTTTAGTTTACTTGATGAAGTTGGTCCGATTGACAAACTGATAATAACCAGCGGAGATGCTTCAACAGCCCACTATGATGCACTATATCGTCATAGCGAAATAAAAGGATTATCTCTTGATTACTATGAGGATGAGTCCTTTAGCCCGTGGACTGTCGATCTGTCTTTTTCCCAGATCTGCGAATTCTGAATAGTAACTCTTCGCTTAACTTTTGTAATATCATGTGCGAAAAAAAACTTAGGGGATTATTCGTAAAAGAATGGCACGAGGCTACTTTAGATAGAATTATGGGTTGTAATCTGGAATCACTAGTGGTATTAAACGGATTAAAAAATATAGACGGGTATGAGAATAATAATTTGCACATTTTTTCATTGTCGTATTCCTCGATAGATAAGATACATCATCTTTCTAATTTGAACAGTCTTGAAGTATTGGAAGTTGACCATTGTCCGCGCATATGCGATTGGAGTGATTTTCGCTCCTCTTCACTTAAAATATTGTTGATGCTTGGTAATAACCGTATCGACTCGATTGACTTTATCGTTAATCTGCCAAATCTAAAAGCACTTGTATTTGAGGGAACAATCGGCAACGGTGACATTAAATCATTAAAGCGCTTGGAACGCTGTGCTCTTACTCCTCATAAGAGGTTTTACAATGTTTCTCAAAAAGAATTGGCATACCCTCAAAACTATAAAACCTCATTAGATGTTTCTGATGATGTAAATTGGTTTTCACATTGGTCCAAGCCCAAAAGTGATAATTGTTAGTAAGTTGGTATTGAATAATTGTATCGGAAATGGCTGGAATTCACCGAGGTCACGCTACCATCAGGTCCGTGTGAGAGTTCTCTCATACAGGTTCAAGTCCTGCTATCCGCACTCAAAAACAGCCTCGAGATCAACGTCCCGTGGCTGTTTTCTTTTTTAGCGTCCTTCCCTTCGCAGAGCCGGTCTGCTGAGAAAAATATAGGGGCGCGGGTTTAGCTCGTATCCGCATTTGGGGCGGGCGGCAACGCCGTTCGTGCCACAAATGCGAAACTAGCAATATCTCAGGAACTATAAACAGGGGCAATAAGACCGCGCCTGTTAAACTGCTCCTGTGCACTGATGCTGCGGCAGTGTAACACTCGAGTTTGTGCTCCGATGACAGCATGACAGTTGATCTGATACCGAGGATCTGCTGTCATAGTTGTCATTGCCGTCACAGCTGTCACCGCGATACTGAATCTGTTACCGATCGTACGCCGCCAATTCGCAGGTCAGAATGGCCTGTAATCGATTTTGCCGAGCGTGGTGGTATAGGCGCTTTAAAAGCCCGTCTTGTAGCAATTACTATTCTTTTAAACGCAAGTGGTTCATAGATTCCGCCAGTTCAAAATGTAGAGGATTTGTTTCAGTTTTTAGCCGTTGTTATTATTTGATGATGACATTTTGTCCAGTTACAAACATATTTCTTTTTGATATAATCATTTTCGAAAGGAGGCTCTATATGACTGTCGGAGAATCTATAAGCAAATACAGGAAGGAAACCAATTTGACTCAGAAGCAGTTGGCGGAGCGGCTGTGTGTGTCCCCTGATCTTGTATCAAAGTGGGAGCGCGGTAATCGAAGGCCTGATTACGCGACCGTTCTAAAAATTTGCGATATTTTTGATGTCAAACCAGATTCACTAATTGACAGCGAAACTGCAGTCGCTAACGAATTAAAAAGGTTTATGCCTGTAATTATTGAAAAAGTAGACCTGGTTAGTTGTATCAACTCTTTTTGTGCTTTGAAACCGACGCAGCTTACATGCATAAAATAGCTATATAACGCCGGAAGGACATTACTATAAAAATCAACGCGAAGAAGAGGTTAATCATAATAAAAATGCTAAAAATGCTGCAAAAATATGATTAATTGACATTAAAAAGAAAAATATCTATAATAGTAATTGTGGTTAGAAAAACCGCGGGTTTAAACACTTAAGTATTAGGAGGCCGGTTCAAAATGAAAAAAACATTAATTGTTTTTTTAGTTTTGGTTTTGGCAGGTTGTTTGGCAATCATAATAATAACAAATATCACTCCCATTAGGGCTGATATCAACAACTACCTATCACTACTTCCTGAAGTTAATCTTAGCATGGATGAAACATTGTTAGAAAAACGATTGGACGGATTTGATGATCCTAAAAATTTTATTTCTTATAAAAAAACAGATGGCGGAATACTTGGGCTTTTATATCCTGTTGATGTAAAATATATTGATGAAGAAGGCAATTTAAAAGACAAAAGCAACAAAATCTATGACAGCAATTCTTCAAAATTCAAATATCAGACTATTCATAACGATATACTGTCCTATTTTTCAGAAAATATAAATAATGGATATCAACAGTGACTTAGAAAGGAACGATGAAATGAAACAGTTTATTACTGCATTATTAATAATGATTGTTTTTTTCTACGCCTTTCTCAATGTTTGCGAGGCAGAGGAGACGATAATAACCGAGGAGACATTCTTTACCGAAGAGTCGTTTTTGGAAGAATTGGATAAAGCACAAGCAGCTGCGGCATTGTTCACCAGGCCGGAGCATACTTTTGGGAGCGACCGGTCTCCGCTCAGTGAATTTACCGACTATCTTGTTGCCCCGTATATCGTTCCGGAAGGAAAGAAAATAAGAATGACCGGCGGGCTCAGCCGCGCGACTGCATTCTATCATTTTCTTAAACAGTATTTTACTGATGACGTAATTGACTCTATTAAAACCGGTGCTGTGGAATTTGACTGGGATGAGGATCAGGTATACTGGATATACAGTTCAGGAAGGCAGTATGACTACCGCGTCGGGGAGGCCGAATACTCTTTTCCGCTATTTTCTGAAGACAAAATAATCTGTCATATGGAGATAGATTTTGATGATGCAGGACATGATTCGTTCGATTACGTTTACGAGAAAACAGACGGAAAATGGCTGTTTACTTCTTTCGATACGAAAATTGCAATATTTGAGCGCTTGTATTCTGCGTTAAAAGATATCGATGAACTGTCGGGAACGTACAGCCTTGGTGAAGAAGACACGGAAACTTCCGGTTCGGAAAAGAATGAAACAGGAGAGTACACTGTGAGTTCATTTTGGATCGGCGGCAATATGCTATTAATCATCAGTGTGCTATTGACGTTGTCTTATACGGTACGGCAGTCAAAGCGCAAAAAGCCAAGTCAATTTCTAACGGTTTTTATCGTAACAATCCTTTTGATCAATATGACCGGATTGACCGCCTGCCATAATAAAACTGAAGATCAGGCTGCGACGGAAGAACCCGAATCCCGGACTTATTGTCCGGAAACCACCGGCGAAAAGCCAGAGAGCACAGACGCGATAAAGCCGACGGATAATCACGCGAGTTCAGAGTGGCAATATACAAAAAATGAATTTGGCTTGGAAATAACCGGTTACCTTGGGAACAGTATGTCGATTGTCATTCCGGATGTTATAGACGGAGATAAAGTGATCCGAATCAACAAGAACGCATTTAAAAACCATCCTGCGGCAGACACTGTCATATCTGTTGTTGTAAGCGGAGACGTGTATCTGCAAAAAGGCTGTTTAAGCGGTTTGACCGGACTGAAGGAGCTTTCTATGCCTCATTGCCAGAGCATTGAGGCCATAGGAGCAAACTCTGCCGAGTGCGAGCGATTGACCAAGGAGCTTACCAGGATCGTGATTACAGTTGATACGGTCGTTCCTGACAACTGTTTTAAAGATATGTCTGCTCTAAAAGAGATCGTTTTTGCAAACGGACTCGATAAGATCGGCGCGGGCAGCTTCAGCGGCTGTGTTGCTTTAAAAGATTTCAGTCCATTCTCATCGGCAATCGATATCGGCGAGAAAGCGTTCTACGGATGCTCGGGCTTAGAAAGCATTTCTGTTTCAGAAAAGGCGCAACATATCGGGAGAAGTGCATTTTATGGCTGCAGTTCAGTAACAAAAATTGAATATAATGCTTTGAACTGCGTCGTTGACCCAGTCCCGGAGATACAGGCAGAGAGAGGCCCGATCTGCACCGGTATGAAAAATATTACCGAAATAGTGATCGGGAAGAACGTCGCTGAATTGCCTCCGTATCTATTTTACGGATTACAGGGGGAAACCATTAAGGTCACGCTCCCGGACGGTATTAAAAAGCTAGGCAAAGGGCTTTTCTTAGAAGGCCGTTTTTCCGCAGATGTCGTTATTCCCGACAGTGTCGAAGAGATAGGCGATCTCTGCTTCGCAGGATGCGACAAAATTAATTCAGTTGTAATGTCAAAAAATATAAAGAGAATAGGGGAATATGCGTTCGCCTCGTGTATGGAATTATCAGATATCGATTTACCGGAAGGATTGGAAATAATAGGCATCAGCGCTTTCAGAAGCTGCTGTTCACTGACAAACATTACGATTCCTTCAACAGTGTCGGCTCTCGGCGAACGCGCGTTTATGAATTGCGACCGCATAAAAAGCATCAACATCAAAGGACAACCAAAAGCAATCCCGGCAGAGTGCTTTTTGGGCTGCGCAGATTTGAATAATGTTCATCTTGAAGCAACTACGGTTGGAGACAGGGCGTTTTATCTCTGTACTGGACTTGAACAGGTCATGATCTCCGATGACGCGGCGATGGGAGAAGAAGTGTTTGGATTTTGCTTTAAACTGTATCCTGACCAAACGTTCAACATACCGGGCGTTCATTGAAGTGTGCCTGAATAGCAATAGTATCTATCGCCCATAATTCACCAAGGCCACGCTACCATCAGGTCCGTGTGAGAGTTCTCTCATACAGGTGGGGGTCCTGCTATCCGCACTCAAAAACAGCCTCGAGATCAACGTCCCGGGGCTGTTTTCTTTTTCAGCTGCCTTCCCTTCGCATAGCCTGTCTGCTGAGAAAAATATAGGGGCGCGGGCTTAGCTCGCATCCGCATTTGGGGCGGGCGGCAAGGCCGTTCGTACCACAAATGCGAAACTCGCAATAATTCAAGGACGCTTTTTATAAGCGAGAAAACGGACTTCATTTTCAGTAAAGAGTATGATATAATAAATGAAGTAGATCCTGTAGCATTTTGTGACATAATTCATAAACAGAATGTCGTATAATAATTGTGCCGGAGATCGATTGAATGCCATAAGCATAAGGGGGGGACACGCGCATGTCACTGTACACTAAAAGCAGAAAATGGAGAAGCAGACTTAACCGCGGGCTGATAGCACTGGCCGCATTCGTACTGCTGTGCGCGATATTCGTTGCCGCCGCCGGAGCATACGTTAAGCGGATGCCTGCGAAGATCATTGCCCTGGCCGATGAATATAATAAAACACTTGACCCCGCCGAAGGAATACCGCCGAGGATATACCAGTACGCGGAGATCGAGCAGTGGGATGATCTGACCCATGCGACGGTGCGTGTGTTCGGTAAATTGGAGAGCGGCATTAAAGATCTTCCTTTTAGCGAATCTCTTTATTACGATCTGTTCGATCAGTTCCATATCGAATTCAAGGGTGGAAAGTGGCGCGTGGTCAGCGCTGGGTACAGTTTTCAGGGACGGCGCGAAGCGTACGAAGAATACATGAAGAAACGAGGGCTCGCTTGATGAATGGGAAAAAAATACTTGAAGTGCGCGGGCTTACAAAAAAATTCGGCAAAAGGTGCGTAGTAAACGACGCCTCTTTTGACGTTTACGAAGGCGAAGTGTTCGGTTTTCTGGGTCCTAACGGCGCCGGAAAGACGACGACTATAAAGATGATATTGGGTTTTTTATTCCCGGATGCGGGGGAGATCAGTATATGCGGCTTAGATCTGCGCACCAGATTCGAGGAAGCAATGGCGAACGTAGGAGGCATAGTAGAGAACCCGGATATGTTCAGAGATTTCAGCGGTTTGGATAATCTTAAGATGTACGCGGCGCTGCAGGGAGGAGTCACGCAGGAACGGATCGACGAAGTCGTACGCACGGTGGGACTCGAGAACCGCATCCGGGACAAGGTGCGCAAGTATTCACTTGGAATGAAGCAGCGTTTAGGCGTTGCCCAGAGCATATTGCATAAGCCGAAACTGCTGATCCTGGACGAACCCACTAACGGCCTTGACCCGAACGGCATACGCGAACTCAGACTGCTGCTCCGGAAAATGGCGGAGCAGGAAAAAGTGGCTGTGTTCGTGTCGAGCCATCTGCTGGCGGAGATGGATATGATGTGCGACCGTGTGTGTATAATCGACAACGGTGTGATAAAAGGCGAGATGACCGTCGAAGAACTGAGGCACGCCGGCGGCAGCGGGCGGGAGTTCGTTTACACCGTGGACGACGCGGTCAAGGCAGAAAAAATATTCGCGGATATGGGACTTGAAACCGTTCCCGCGTTCGATCGTTCTGCTTCCGGCCAGGCGGCAGAGGGAGGCGCAGAGGTGGCGGTGCGTATGGACAAGGAGCGGCTGGCAGAGGTCAACAAGGCTCTGATCTCCGGTGGCGTCAATATCCTTACGGTCTCTGAGCGGGGCCACTCTCTCGAGGAAGTATTTATGTCACTCACGGGAGGAGGCGGCAGCATTGAGTAAACTGATCGCTCTATACAAAAACGAAATGAAGCGCGTGTTCGGGAGACCGGCGATCTGGATCGGTCTGGGACTGGCGTTCGCGTTGACACTGGCTTTTAGTTTTGTTGCCCGTGAGAATATCATTGGCAGGCGTTCCAGTACGCCTGTGGGTGACCAGGCCGTCAGGGAACTGGAAGAGTGGATAGCCGGCACGCGTGATCAGATCGAACGGAATAAAGTCATTCTGGACCAAGCAAAGCAGAATCTGCAGAATTACCGTGCGGAATATGAAGCCGCCGCGCTTGTGTACGACACGGACAGAACAGAAGAAAACAAAAAAGCCCTTCAGGAAGCAGAATCACATTACGCAGGCTCTTTGAACGCCAACTCAAGCTGGTTGAGCAAAATCTTATATTGCAAAATCAATCTGAAAGTGTTTGAGCTCCGGCTCGAATATCAGATCTTGCGGGAGGACTACCGGGTATTGCCGCTTCAGGCGGTCCAGGAAGAGCTTCAGCAAAAATATCCGGATTATATCACCGATGTCTCGCTGGATGCTTCGCTGGAAAAATATGAGACGCTGACGGCTGATTTCGACAGTATCGTGCAGGAGTATTGCGACAAGATCGATAATTACAGGTCTGCCATCGAAAACGCCGATTTCGACTTCTTCATCAAAGAATTAAAGAAACTCGCTGAGCAGGAAGAGGATTCGTTTAAGCGGACTGCCGAGATAGAAGCGTACGAATTTATTTTAAGCGGCGGTACCGGTAACGTCGGACTGGAAAGCGGCAGAGAAGCGGTGCGTATGGCAGGCGATTACGTGAGCGCCAGAAGTGACCAGCTGGAAAGACTCGAGGACGACAGGACTATGTCTTATCCAAGTACGAACGAACTGGCAATGCAGGTCAGGATGCTAAAGACCGATCTAAGAAACAGGATCAGCATCGACCGGGCGGAGCGGACAAAGAAACTGGACGAACGCCTTTTACCCTACATTGACGGTTCGGATCCGAACGTGGTGATCAACCAGTCCCTCGCCTTCGGCGGGATGATCGCGGTGCTGCTGACAGTCATAATAATTGCCGCCGGTTCCATAGCGGGGCCGATAAAAGATGGGTCGATAAAATCGATTATAATTGCCCCCGTACGCCGGAGCAAGATATTCTGGTCGAAAGTCCTGATGTTGCTTACCGTTACGCTGCTGCTCTCTGTGGCGACGGCAATTTTCGCACTCATAGCGGGCTCGGCAGTGACCGGAGTGTGGGATCACGGGCGCGTACTGTACAATTCGGGCAATTCTCCCCGCATCCTGCCTTACTGGCTGGCAACGCTGCTGTCCGTGCTGATCGACGCTGTCGGTATCTTCTTCTTTGCGGTCCTGGCGCTGTTGTTATCTTCGCTGACCCGCAACGCGCTTATTTCCGCCATCCTTCCCACCGGGTATTTTATCGTAAATCTGGTCATGGGTCTGGCTGCCGCAGATACTTTCGGACGGCTTACGCGCGCCGTGCTTCCGATGCAGAATCTGAGCAATCTCTGGTTCTGCCGCGAGGTGCCTTCGATGCTGAACGTGAACGCCATGTTCGAGGAGAGCGGCTGGTACACGATCAAATATATATTGCATCCGTTTGGCTGCCTGTATTCGGCGATCTACGTGATCGTACTTTTAGGGGTGCTGCTGTGGGCGGCAAGAGATTCTTTCTGCAGGCGGGATCTGACGTAAGGGCTCGTGGAGTGGCTTGGACTGGTATGGAAAAGTATTAGTGAGTTTGATAGCTGCCCATGCAGCGGCTTTTCACCAAGGTAACGCTGCCATCAGGTCCGTGTGAGAGTTCTCTCATACAGGTGGGGGTCCTGCTATCCGCACTCAAAAACAGCCTCGAGATCAACGTCCCGTGGCTGTTGTTTTTTGCTTGATTGAGAAAGAATTCAAGGTTGACTGAGAGTTCAAGATGAAGTATCATTTCAGTGATATCGGTATCCGAAATGCCAGAATTGATTTTCGCCAGATAGAACTGAGACACATAATGGAAAACGTCATTTTCAATGAACTGATCGCACGTGGATATCAGGTCGATGTTGGCGTTGTGGAAATCAATGCCCATAACAAGTTCGGCCACGGCGTCAAAAAGCAGCTCGAGGTAGATTTCGTTGCCAACAAGGGGTATGATCGGTACTATATTCAATCTGCATACTCTTACTATGATGAAGTAAAGAGAAAACAGGAAAGAGAGTCTTTGATCCATATTCCCGATTCTTTTGAAAGAATCATTATTACCGGTGATACCGGACTTCCGTATCGGGATGACAACGGTTATATGATTGAAAACATTATTCACTTCTTACTGAATGAATCATGAAGTGTACGAATCGACCATGTGATTGAACAAATGATCTAGCGAGAACAAAGAAAACTGTGGGTTTAGTGACTCAATTATGTGGGGACCAGTGCAGTTGATTTACCTATCAGTCCATGCTACAATTGGTGATGTCGAAATGAATTTGGCTTAACAGAGGGAGAGACCCGACATGAAAGATCCTGCGATACGCAGCAACCGGATACAGTGTTTGTTCGCACTCATCGGGGCGAGCATTGTCGCGGTGTGCGTAATTATCGGCGTGACGATGAACCTTGTGACGCTCTACGACGAAAATTTTGACCACATGGGAATCAGAACGTTTTGCATGTTCACAGTCAACTCCAACATAATCGCGGGGCTGTCGATGCTGCTCTGCCTTCCGTATACGGTCGACGGTCTGCGCACGGGGAACTACCACTTGCCGGACTGGGTCGTGGTTATGATGCACATCACCGTTTCGGCTGTCGCACTGACGTTTCTGGTTTCGCTATTCATTCTGGCACCCGTAAAAGGCTTTTATCTTATTTTCTCGGGCTCGCGTTTCTTCCTGCACGGCGTATGTCCGGTGCTTTCTATAGTGACGTTCTGCTGCTTCATCAACAGCCACCTGGTTCGTTTTTGGGAGGCGGCGCTCGGCCTGGTGCCGGTGCTGCTCTACGGAATAGTGTACGTCATCATGGTCGTTTTTATAGGTGAGGAGCACGGCGGCTGGAACGATTTTTACGGCTTCGTGACGCGCGTTCCGTTCTGGGTGTCGCTGCCCGTGATTTTGATCGCAGCGACGGGAACCGTTCTCCTGCTGAGGCTTGGCCACAACGCGTGCTGCCTGTACAGACGTAAAAAAGACTCCGAGCTCTACAAGGCGGCGTACGGCGGGGAGGACCTCCGCAAGGTGATCGCCGAGATGGCGCGGTCGCAGAAAAGAGAGGTAAAGCAGAAAAATCCGACAGTTCCGGTTCAGATGATCGGCTATATGATCGAAAACAGCGGTTCCGACCTCGAGCCGGACGAAGGGGCGAGAATCTATTTTGACGAATGGATGAAGGCCTGAAACAACCGCGAGACGGACAATAACTGCATTTCGATAATATGTGTCGAAATTTGTCGATTTTTGTCATTTTTCGTCGGAAAAATTATTATTATGAACTGTTTACTTGAAGCGGCGTTTTGAGTATAATACGAATACAGGAGCGCCGCAGCAATTAATAAAGAAGAATCTGCTTCCTGAATCTCCCTGCCGTACGCAGGTGTTTCAGAGGATATAACAATGGGGGAGTCTTCTTCTTTATTAATTAAAAACAGTTACGGGTCTGATTATTTGTCGAAAAACGGTTCCGCGAGACAGAATAAGCGAAATCCGCTTGCCGGAAGATTTATGCTTGTTCTCCTTTTCGCTTCTGTATTGACGGGGGCATTCAGGGTACACTTTGCCGGGCTGGGAGCCGCAAATGGAGAAAAACTCTATGCCTTAAAACGTTCCGGAGCGCTGAGCGGATTTATATACCGTTCTGTCTGGAACAACGACGACAGGCTTGTGTTCATAAACAGTACTTTTAAGTCGGTCGTGGACGTTTCGGCACTTGAGGAAGAGGTTAAGGAGCGTCTTTCAGCAGGCGCCTTTGTTACGCTTACGCATTATTACATATACGAAAACGAGTCTCCCAGAAATCCCGGAGTATTCAATTACAGACGGTACCTTCTGTCGCGCGGAATAACGTACTCGATTAAATTATTTGCCGACGGGCTCGAACAGACCGGAATAAACAGCCAGAACGCTTTCCCCGGTGTACTGCACCTGCCCGGAGCAGTTGTCCGTGCGGCCATAAAAAACAGGCTCGGTCCGCTGCTAAAGAATGACTACGGACCGTTGACAGCGGCTATAATGACCGGTGACACGGGGGCTCTTGATGAAAACACAAAAGATAATTTCAGAAACGGCGGAGTATCTCATCTGATGGCTGTGTCAGGAATGCACGTCACTTTTGTTTTGCTGCCCCTAAGGGCGCTCGTTAAAAACAAAAGGACAGGCTTCAGAGCGAGGCAGATATTGCTGCTGCTTCCTGTGTCCGTCTTTCTGGCCGTGGCCGATTTCAGCGCAAGTGTGATGAGAGCAGGCATAGGAGCGATCTTTGGCATGTTGAGCGCGGCATTCAGGAGACCGAACGACCGACTCAATGCTCTTTGCTGTTCTGCAGCCTTACAGATCCTTATAAATCCGTACGTGATATTCGGTACAGGATTTATCCTCAGTTACGCGTCGGTGCTTGCACTTTTATTCATTGCCCCCGGAATATCAAAACTGTTTTTGGCTCTGAAATACCGCGAAAGAAGAGGTATAAAAAAGATCGACGCGGTAAACAGAAGCGCTCTTGCCGCCGGTATCAGCGTAAATATTGTCCTTATGCCTTTGAGTGCGCTGTTTTTCGGAAGTGTTTCACCTGTTGCAATTGTCACAACGCTTTACGCCTCGCCGCTGGCTGCCGGGATATGCATCGGAGGATATGCGCTTTTTTTATGTGCGTCCTTAGATTTTCTGTACGTGCTCAGGCCAATAAAATGGATCCTTACGTATATGCTGAGGGGAGTGTGCAGAATCGTTTCGCTGATCGCCGGTCTGGGAGGCTCGCTGCCGCCTCCTGTAGGCAGAGTAAGTGTAAAGAAGCCGCCCGTATATCTGATCATAATTATCTACATTTTCATACTCTTCGTTTTCTCTCCGCTTCGTGAACGGGCCGCTGCTGCGCTCAGAAGGATCAAAACCGCACTATCGAGCGGTACCGTTTCGAAGATAATTGCAGCAGTAACGGCCGTATGCGCAATTGCATTCGTGACCGGTCTTATCATAGAGAGACCGATCATAGAGGCGCTGGTGATAGACGTCGGGCAGGGCAGCGCAATGCTCATAAAAGTGGACGGCTATGCCGGGCTTATCGATACGGGCGACGGGAAGACGGACGTGGCGGAAGTGATTCGCGGAAGCGGGATTAACAGACTCGATTTCGTGGTGCTTTCTCACGGACACTCGGATCATACGGGCGGATTCGGGTCAATATTATCGGAATTCGCTCCGGCTTCGCTTTTTGTGAGTGAAGACAGTACGCCATCGCTTATGAAAGCGGAAAACGATGCGCTGGAAGCGGGCTGGAAGGTCACTGCAGCCGGGAACGGGGACAATATAAAACTCGGGCGTGTGACAATGTCGTTTATTGTCGCCGATGTGTTTTTCGGCGGCAGGAGCGACGCGGATGAGAACAACGCTTCTTTATGTGTCGTTTTTTCGTGCGCGGACGGGAGTGTCATTGTCACCGGCGACCTTCAGAAGGAAGGTGAGGAGGAACTCTGCGCGGGAAGTGAGTTTCCGGACGTTGACGTACTCATCGCGCCGCACCACGGCTCCGCGTCGGGCAGCGGGACAAAAATGCTGTCGCTAACTTCTCCCGAATATGCTATAATCAGCGTGGGTCGGAAGAACAGTTACGGACACCCTTCGAAAGAGGCGGTAGGGAGGCTCGAAGCATCGGGCGCGGCTGTTCTCCGGACAGATTCCGGAGGAGGAATCGGTATAGTTATCCGGCACCCCGGTATTTTCAGAAGAAAGAGGGTAAGCGTATGGCAGACACTCTGAGCGGAGAAATAAAAACTGTGGCTGAAATGAAGCAGCATCTTGCATCCGGGCTGTACGCTCCGGCTTATCTGCTTTTCGGAGATGAAACTTATCTTAAAGAACTTTATCTTGGAAGACTGAAAAAAGTACTCGCCGATGATGAAAATAATATTATTACTTTTTCCGGCGATACAGACGTGCGTGAGCTCGAGGAGGAAACAGGCGGGATATCGCTGTTCGGCGACCGGAAGCTGATAATAGTTCGCGATTGCGAATGGTTTAAAAAGGCAGGAGACGTTTCGTTTCTGGAAGGACTGGAAGGGACAGGAACGTCCGTGGTATTCCTGGAAAACAGCGTTGACCGCCGTTCTTCCGCGTTCAAAGCTTTTCTGAAGTGCGGGCTGGTATTTGAATGCTCTGCCGCTGAAGAATCGGATATAAAGAAACTGCTCGCATCCGAGGCAAAAAAAGCCGGAAGGATATTGACGCCGGACGCTGCAGAACTGATGATCGGAGGGCTCGGTACCGACATCACGACCCTTTTGAACGAACTGGAGAAACTGATATTGACCGTGCCGGAAGGCGGGAGAATAGAAGAAAAGCACGTGCGAAATGTGTGTTCGCTTTCACCTGCGGCGAGGATATTTGACCTTACCGACGCAGTCACGCGTGCAGACACGGGCAATGCACTTAAACTCCTCCACGCGCTGACTGACGGGCAGGAACGCGACAGAGGATCTGCGCTCGGGGTGCTTACGATGCTCTTCAGAAACTGGGAAAATATTCTGAAAGTTAAACTGCTCCTGGCGGAAGGATACAGTGAAAGCGAGATACAGAAAATAACCGCGCAGAAACCGTACCCCGTAAAGAAGCAGTGCGAACAGAGCCGCAAACTCTCGTTTGATGAATTGAGGAAAAAGCTCAGGTACCTGATGGAGCTCGATCAGGCTATAAAATCGGGTAATATAGACGAAAGTCTCGCGCTTTCGCTTGCGGTATCGGGGTGAGCAGAACTTAGTATGAGAAGATTTTTTATCGATAAAAAGCAGGCCGAAAAGGCGGAACAGAGCGGGATGATCGTTATAAAAGGCAGCGACGTGAATCATATCGTTAACGTGCTCAGAATGCGCGCGGGCGACTGCATACTGTTCAGCGCGACCGACGGCCGCGAATTCGAGGCGGAAATAACTGTTTCCGGCCCGGATGAGGTATGCGCGGAAGTCAGAAATGTGAAACTTAACACGACCGAACCGGCAGTCGCCACAGTCCTGATCCAGGGAGTTCCGAAGGGCGATAACATGGTACTTATCAAAAAGAAATCTGTCGAACTTGGTGTGTGCGGAATACTGCCGGTGATAACGGAACATACTGTGGTGAAGCTGTCGCCGGAGGACGTATTGAAGAAAAAAACAAGGTGGCAGCGAATCGCCGAAGAGGCCGCAAAGCAGTGCGGGAGAGGGATCATACCGGAAGTGTTCGAGCCTGTCGCGTTCAAAAAAGCTGTATCACAAAGGCCTGAAGGAGAACTTAAAATACTTGCCTACGAAAATGAGGAAAATAACACGTTGAAAAAAGTCCTCGAGAAGGCCGGAGGATCGTACCGCGGAAGCGTCTCTATTCTTATCGGGCCTGAAGGCGGGTTCAGTCCGGAAGAAGCGGAATTTGCTTCCGGATGCGGATTTGAGGCGGTATCGCTCGGAAAACGCATATTGCGCACCGAAACGGCCGGGATCGCAGCGCTTGCGGGAATAAGGTGCTATTTTGAAGACTAAGAACACCGGGTGTTATCTATTGCGTTCAGACGGCGTAAAAAGCCGGAACGACGGAGGAATTTCAGGTGAAAAAAGAATTTTATTGTAAATATATAACCGAACACAAAGGCTGGTTCACACATAAAGCAGAGCACGCCGTATGGATGGCGGAAAAGCTGTGCGACGACCTCGGCGACCACACGGTCAATACAGGCCATCTGCTATGGGGGCTTGCCGACGGGTATACGGGGATAACTTCCGAGCTGCTCGAAAGCTACGGGGCAACGATGGACAATATTTTTGCCGAGCTCGCTAGGACGTATAAAAAGCTTGACGCGGACAGGGAAAAGCCCATGATCTGCGTGGACTGGGACGAGTATAAAGAAAAAGATCCGCGCGACCCCGAGACCGAAGCGCCTGATTTCAGCTACGGCTTTATGAGAGCGCTTGAGGACAGCTACGCGAACGTCATCAGGCGGGCAGAGGAAGGGAAAAAAGAAAAGATCGGAACGCTCCATCTGCTGCTTTCGCTCCTGTGTTTCGACTCATACGCGCTCCATATTTTGACACAGCTCGGGGTCAGCGACAGGTCGCTCGCCTACGAGACCGCCCAGCTTCTGAACACCAATGAGATCATGAAAAACAAGCTCATGTTCCAGATGAACGGCGTCGAACTGCCTGATGAAGACGAACAGCAGGCCGCGCTTCAGAAGATCAGAGAGATCGGGGCGAGGCAGCAGGCGGAAAACGGCAGAGAAGGCCAGAATCCGCCCGTTATGGCGCAGATGTCACCTCTGCAGTACTTCGGTACGGATATGGTAAAAGAGGCGTCAGAAGGCAAATACGGGCCTTTTATAGGGCGCGACGACGTGCTGCAGAGAATCATAAGGATCCTGCTCAGGAAAACGAAGAACAGCCCGTGCATAACAGGCGAATCCGGCGTCGGGAAAACGGCGGTGGTCGAAGCGCTCGCCGCCAGGATAGCCGAAGGCGCCGTGCCGCCTGCACTCGCCAAAGTCAGGATAATCAGCCTCGACATGAGCGCGATCATTGCCGGCACCCGGTACCGCGGCGACCTTGAAGAGCGCATTCAGCCTATAATCGAAGAAGCGCAGGCGGACAAAAACATCGTGCTGTTTATTGACGACATACACATCCTCGCCGGAAATGCAGGCGACGGCGGAGGGGATGCTGCGGGAATGCTGAAAGAAGGTCTGTCGGAAGGGAATCTGCGCATCATCGGGGCAACGTCGACCGCGGATTACAGGAGACTTTTTGAGAGAAATACCGCTCTGTCGCACAGATTTCAGCCTGTTGCGGTGAAGGAACCGGACGAAGCTGAAGCTGTTCTGATGATAAAATCTGCGATACCAGCTTATGAAAAGTATCACGGAGTCAGATTTGCGGAAGGAACTGCGGAAGCGGCGGTCAAGCTGAGTGCGAGGTTCATAAGCGACCGGTTCCTGCCGGATAAAGCGCTCGACGTTATTGACGACGCTGCGGCTTCGGTGAGGGTAAGAGTGCAAAAAGCGCGTTCTGAGAATAGCGGGAACGACGGAACAGCTGCCGGCGGACCTGCGCCCGGGACGGGGCTCAAAGCGTACGCGAAAGAATTGTACCGCCTGAAAATTGCCGCCGTAAAAAGCGGAAAGAGCGACCTCGCAGCAAAATATGACGCTGAGGAAAAACAGGTAATGAACAGGATCTCATCCGCTGAAAAGGATGACACGATCGAGCCAGGCTCCGAAAATGAGATTAAAAAACGGCCTGTCGTCGAAGTAAGTGACGTGGAAAAGGTCATTTCTCAATGGAGCGGCGTTCCTCTTGAAAAAGTAGGAGAGGAAGATTCCAGAAAACTCCTGGATCTCGAGACTGAAATACACAAGCGCCTGGTTGGGCAGGACGAGGCGGTCGTGCTGGTCTCCAAAGCCGTGCGCAGAGGAAGGGCCGGTATGAAAGACCCTAAAAGACCGATCGGATCTTTTATGTTCCTCGGACCTACGGGCGTGGGAAAAACGGAACTTGCGCGCGCTCTGGCCGAAAACCTGTTCGGAAGCGAGAACAGCATGATCAGGCTGGATATGTCTGAATATATGGAGCCTCACAGCGTATCGAAAATGATCGGATCGCCTCCGGGCTATATCGGGCATGACGACGGCGGGCAGCTTACGGAAAGAGTAAGACTTCAGCCTTACAGTGTTATACTGTTCGACGAGATCGAAAAGGCGCATCCGGACGTATTCAACATTCTGCTCCAGGTGCTCGAAGACGGTATGCTCACCGACTCGAAAGGCCGGACGGCAGATTTCAAAAATACCGTTATCATCATGACGTCAAATATCGGGGCTCGTGATATAACGGATAAAAGGACTCTGGGATTCAGCGACGATACGGAGAAAAACAAGTATGAGGCAATGGCGGATTCAGTGCGGAACGAACTGAAAAAAGCATTCAAGCCGGAGTTCCTTAACAGAGTTGACGAGACGGTGATATTTAAACCGCTCACACCGGAACAGACGGAAAGCATAGCAAAACTGCAGCTTGAACTTGTCCGTAAAAGAGCAAAGGAAAGCGGCGTTGAACTCGAATTTGCCCCTGAGGTGGTTAAATATCTTTCGAAGAAGGGCTTTGACCCCAAATTCGGTGCAAGACCGCTTAAACGTGTAATAAGGAGAGAAATAGAAGATATGCTCGCTGAAGAGATAATAAAGCGCTCCGGAAAGTATAAAGAAGGCGCTTCGACGGCAGTTATTGCCGTAAGAGTAAAAGCGGACGGAGAAGGGCTTGAGGCAGCGGAAAAGAACGTGTGAGTTCACAGATCGGAGCGTGACGTGAATGGCAAAAAGTAAAACTGTTTTTTATTGTACGCAGTGCGGATATGAATCTAACGGCTGGCTCGGGAGATGCCCGGGATGCGGGGAGTGGAATTCGTTCGTTGAAGAGCCTGCGGAGAAGAAAAGTTCTAATAAGGGCGGCGGAATCCCTGCGATCGCCGGTATAGGAGGCACCAGGCCGCTTAAAATAGACGAGATAGACTGCGGCAGCGAAGGCGTGCGCGATTCTTCAGGCATCGGAGAACTCGACAGAGTAATGGGCGGAGGAATTGTCCGCGGCTCGATGGTGCTGGTGGCAGGAGATCCGGGAATAGGCAAATCTACGCTGATGCTGATGATATCGGGGCACCTGGCATTGTCCGCCGGGCGCGTGCTGTACGTATCAGGCGAGGAGTCAGAGC
>JAGCTF010000099.1 GCA_017963755.1 Clostridia bacterium
AACGGTTATCTCGGACGTTTTACCTACGATATTCTGAAAGATCACTACGCGCTCAATCGCGTGTTCGTGATCCTTGCTCGCGGATATATGTGGGAAACGGGCGCGCCGGATACAGACCGTGCCCGCCGCGCGCTCTGCGCCTGGTGCAGCTTGCCGGAGGATGTAAAGCCGAAGACCCGGAAAGAAGGACAGGACAGGGTGAGCTTCCCCGAATTACACGCTGAATTCCCGGAGCTTGTGGAAGAAGACGGCGCGGGCTGGTTTTACAATCACGTTCACAATATTGTCGCCGCTGTTCTTGATAACACAGACAAGAACACGAAAGCGATGTGGGATAACGCGCGTATACTTCAAAAAGGTTTCGACGAAGAATGGTGCAAGAAGCTGATGCAGTATCAGGCGTCGCCGTATTCCAAAACGACCAAAGGTGCGTGGAACTGCCGGTTCGACGACGTTGTCGCCGAGGCGAAGAATCTTGGCAGACTGCAGAACAAAGACTTCGACTTGCCGGCTGAAACGAAAAAGATGTTGGAAGACGCAACGCCGAAGGGCGTTCCGAAATACGTTCTGCCGGAGCTTGCGAAATACTATATCGCAAACAAGCAGGAGGACAGCGACAAGGTCGTTCTTCCGGTCTCCAACTTCAGCGCGTATTTCGGCAAAACGTCATTTGACCGCAAATGGCTGAAGATCCTGCCGGAAGATATCGTCGTCCGTGAGGAATACGCCGGTGTGTGCAGGTACAAGATGATCATGAAGCAATAAACAAGTTTTAAGTCTCATTAACCGTAGCCAACAAAACATGTCAACCATATAAAATGCACGGCGAAGCTTTACACCTCGCCGTGTATATATGATTTTTAGTAAAATATATAAGGCAACTATTTGTAGTTTATTAAGGAATGTTGATCGTAATTAAATTTAATTCTCTTTTTCCGGTACAACAAAAGCGCACGAAACAAATTGATCATTCCAACGTACTGTATATCTTTGATGAAATAAAATGAAATAATTGTCTGTCCGGCAAGACCGGATCTTTGAGATATAAGACAGCCAGATCAATTGCTGTTTTTACCTGACGGGCAATATCCTGATTACATGACGCAGTATACCCCTGGTATACTGACTCATACATCCCGGCTTTGGTAAAGCAGTCATGGCCAAACAAAACGCTGACCCGCATCAGTTTATTGGTTTTAATGATGGATAACGGCAGATAGATACTGCCAAATGGTATATATATGCAGGAATACTCCTCTTTTATTGAGGCGATCATCGCCGCGTATTTAGCAGGAATAGTCTTGGAATTGCGAAAATCATTTACCGTCAGCCGGATAACGGGAACTCTTTGAGCGTAGATCGAGCTGAACTGCTCAAGTGAATGGAGAAAGCCGCTGATGCGCTGCGCGACGTTGGCATTTCCGCTTATATTATTCAGTATCAGCGGAGTCTGCTGTGAATAACGCTGACAGAACCACCATCCGATCTGTTCGCCGTCCTGATAGGAATTGGATCCGACATAGGCGGATCTCGGCAGTATACCGTATTCGGAGAGCAGTATAACATACAATCCCTCGTTTTGCATAACCTCCAGTTTTTTTGTTATTTCCGGAGACAAAACGGCAGAAATTATCAATACTTTTGCTTCACTTCGCTTCACATAATCCAGATACAAAAGAACCGTTTCCGAATCATAGATCTTAGAATAAATGCTGTATCTGACACTGATATCTGTCTGCCCGAACGCTTCTTTCAGCTCGCGGTAATAGCTCTGCCAGAAATATGTCGGAGTATCCGGAAGTATACAATAAACACTGCAACGGTTGACCGGCCCGTGAATACCTGACCTGAAAGCTTCCTCAAGCACCAGTTTGCGTGTTTTACTGTCAACTCCCGGGCAATGTCTGACAGCACGACTGACGGTAGAACGGTCGATTCCGAGTGTTTTTGCCAGATCCTGATAGGTATCGCTTTTCATGGTGATTCCTCCGTTTAATATGTCGATATGGCCGGGACAGAGTTTGCTTGTTCCGGGCAAACCCGATGAATCATCGGCGTCCTGCCAATCCGCAGCGGATCGCCGCTTCCGCAGCGGCATCTGCCACCTTGTCCGCGACGCCGTCTTCAAAAGGAGTCGGAATGATGTGGTTGGCGCACAGATCTTCAGGTTTTACACAGGCAGCGATCGCATTTGCGGCTGCGATTTGCATATCGGTATTTATGTCAGCAGCACGTACGCTCAAAGCGCCTTTAAATATACCGGGAAAGCAAAGTACGTTATTGATCTGATTCGGATAATCGCTCCGTCCGGTCCCTACAATAGCCGCTCCCGCAGCTTTAGCAAGTTCAGGAAATATTTCCGGGGTCGGATTTGCCATTGCAAAAACGATCGGATCCGAAGACATTGAAAAAACCATGTCCGAAGTAAGGACTCCTGCAGCGCTTACGCCGATGAATATGTCCGCGTTCTTAATCACTTCCGCGAGAGAACCTACAATACGGTCTGAATTCGTTGTTTCAGCAATCTCGGCCTGAGCAGCGTTCAGAGAAAGATCGCCTTTTACAATAGCGCCTTTTTTGTCACACATAATAATATTACGGATTCCGAATCGCTGCAGAAGTTTACAAATAGCAATGCCTGCAGCTCCCGCGCCGTTTATCACACATTTTACGTTTTCCGCGTTTTTTCCGGTGATTTTCAAAGAGTTGATCAAAGCCGCGAGTACTACCGTGGCAGTACCGTGCTGATCGTCATGAAATACAGGAACATCACAGAGCTGCTTCAAGCGTCTCTCGATTTCAAAGCAGCGCGGCGCGCTGATATCCTCGAGATTAATACCGCCGAATGATCCTGAAAGCAGATACACGGTGCGTACTATCTCATCCACGTTTCTGGAGCGAATGCAGAGCGGGATCGCATCAATGCCGCCGAACGCCTTGAACAACGCACACTTGCCCTCCATGACAGGCATTCCGGCTTCAGGACCTATATCTCCTAATCCAAGAACCGCCGTCCCGTCAGTTATGACAGCTACCAGATTGCCCCTGCGTGTGAGTTCGAAACTTTTTTCATAATTGCTTTGGATCTCTAAACACGGTACGGCGACACCGGGAGTATAAGCAACAGACAGATCCTCAACTGTCTTGAGAGGAACACGCGGAACGACCTCTATCTTACCACTCCATTCCACGTGCTTTTTAAGTGATTGTTCCGTATAATCCATAATACAACCGACTTCCGTCATATAAATGAAGTTTTTTTTAATATTATTGACATTTTTTCATTTTTAATAACCAAGGCACTGCCCGGGTCATTATCTTTGAACGCGTCCTGAACCGTCGCCGTTCATAAGATTTGCCGTCTGATCAACGGAAACAAGATTGAAATCCATCTCTATGCTGTGCTTAAGGCACGAAGCTGCAGCTGCAAACTCCAGCACTTCACGATCTTCCATGCCGCTTCGCATGGCGTATATCAGTCCTCCTGCAAAACTGTCGCCTCCGCCGACGCGATTTACTATCTGAATAGTATAATTTTTGGAAAAATACGTCTTTCCGTTGTGGTACAGCATTGCCGACCAATCGTTGACTGAAGCAGAGATGCTTTTTCGTAAAGTCGTAGCAATATACGGAATACCGAATTCCTTTGATATTTGTCCGGCAACGTCGATATACCCCTCACTGTCCAATTTTCCTGTGGTGACGTCGGTATTTCCCGCCTTTATTCCCAGAACTTTTTCGGCGTCCTCTTCATTTGCGATCAGCACGTCTGCATATGGTAAGAGCCGTCGCATCGTAACGCCGGCATTTTCCGTTGTCCACAGCTTTTTACGGTAGTTGAGATCACAGCTTACGGTAATTCCTCTTTTTTTGGCTTCAATACATGCTTTTTCCGTTATGGCGGCTGCGCTCTCGCTCAGCGCAGGAGTTATTCCGGTAAAGTGAAACCAGTCGGCATAATCGAATATTCTGCTCCAATCAAAGCAATCGACCGAAGCCTCGGCTACAGAGGAGTGCTTACGGTCATATACTACCGAAGACGGGCGTTGAGACGCACCTCTCTCGGTATAAATGATACCGATACGATCTCCGCCCCGGGCAATGAAATCAGTTCCCACACCGTATTTTCTGAGAAACGCGATCGCTGCGTCAGAGACGATATTCTCCGGAAGTCGCGTCACGTATTGAGTATTCATGACGAACTGTGCCAAAGACTCCGCTACATTTGCCTAAGCTCCCGTAAAGAAAAACTCCGCCTCATCGACTTGAATAAACTTGAAATAGCCTCTCGGGCACAGGCTTAGCATCAGTTCCCCGAAACACACAACGTTTTTCATTCATTTCCTCACTTTATAATAAAAACGGCATATCCGTCGACCTCTTCTTTAAGACGGATACAAACCCGGTTTCCTTCCGCGTCGTAAATTTCACTCTCACAATGAAATTCCACACCGCGGGCTTTCAGATACGTTATTGCACGATCTATCGAATAAGTACGAACGCATATATAACGCTTCTCTTCAGATCCGCCGATATAATGATATTTCACATTTGCTCCGCAGCATACCGATATCTTTTTTTCGGCAGTGAATGATCCGAACAGTTTTGACAAGCGTTTAACCTCATCTGCCGTCTCATCCTCGCTTCGGCAGCAGATGCCGACGTTATCGACCCGGAATCCGACAGCGGCGGCAGCTGCTTTTTCATACAAAGCGACGACTTCGTCATATTTTTCACTTTCAAGTAAACCGTACGGCGCCATAAAGCTTCCGCCAACGGCAAGCACGCGGTCGTTTTTCATATAACCGTCCATATTATCTATCTGAATACCGCCGGTAGGAATAAATTCAACTTCCTTAAACGGCGCCGCGTAATCCTTTATCGCGCTTGCGCCTCCGAGTCTTTCCGACGGAAAAAATTTCAGCACGCGCAGTCCGGTCTCGTAAGCATTCTGGATTTCCGACGCTGTACCGCATCCGGGTATTATCAGCCTGTTTTTTTCGAGGCAGTAACGCACAAGCGCATTACTGAATCCCGGCGATATCAGAAAATCCGCTCCGGCTTCAAACGCCGCGTCCGCCTGATCACACGTGAGAACGGTACCGGCTCCCACAACGAGTTCCGGGTATTTTTCCTTGATCCCCTTTACAGCTTCAGCGGCTCCGTCATTTCTGAAAAGTACTTCGATAACACCGAATCCGGTCTGTTTGAAAATTTTTCCGAGCGGTTCTATCCATGAGCATGATTTGAAAACGATAGCCGGCAGGATCCCCGTGCCTCTGATTATCTGAATGATCCGCTCCGCTCCGGATTTATCCACTTTTATAATCCCCCTTATCTTTTTTGCTGCAGTGTATAATGAACGTCGTAACTTTTTTCTTCGTCTGTATACTTTCGCAGCGTGTTGATGACCTCACCGCCGTTCCATTTTCTGTCATTGACATCTTCGGTCGTACCCATTACTGTTACGTTCAACTGGCGGCGTCTTGCTCTCACACAATCCCAATCTACAAAATAAACGTGTGCGAATTCACCTCCGTCAAGTACCCCGTCTTTAATCGTCATTGTCTCACTTCTTCCGAAAAAAACCGAACGCAGATGACCGTCCGTATTCAGAGAGGTGAAGTCTCCGGGTTCGTTGACGTACCTTCCGAACTGCGTATGAACAGGTCCCGGATGACGGTACTCATGCTCCTCGTCATACGACGGCACGAGTTTTTTCATTATGTCCAGAATGTCGTGCTGCAGATACTCAAGGTCATATTTATCAAGATCGTGTGAGCATTCCTGGATCATTACAGAACATGTCGTATGATGAGACGCGATACATACGGTACCGTTTCTTATCTCTGACGCCTGTACGATCTCAATCACTTCCTTTGATACGTCATGAAACGTCGGGATCCAACCGCGTGACTGCAGTTCAAGCTCTTTCTGATATACTTTGAATTCCATGGTGTTGCCCTGCGGCTTTTTGCCGCGTCCTTTCATAAAACTGTTTATGTTCTGAACATTATCGGTTTACATACTTCGGCAAAAGATCTGCCGCTCCTGTTTGTTTACCGATTCTGATCATTTCCTCATATGTTTTTTCGTTTACGGGTATGCCGTCGCGCAATACCTTTTCGTGACGCTCGAATTCCTTTTCTCCGTGAATATAGATACGCTGTTCTCCGTCGGCCTTAGCCGCCTGACGTATTTCATCAAGAAATGTTGACAGACGCGCTTCCGTTTCAGCCTTATCCCCGAATATACAGTAATCCAGCGCGATAAAGCATTGAGACGTATTAATGCTTCCGGGGGTACGGTTGACGTGGTTTGAAGTGCATCCGTGAGATAATATTCCGGTCATGATCTCACAGATCATACCGAATCCGTATCCTTTGTGACCGCCGGTCTGTTCTCCGGCGCCGCCGAGCGGAAGAATGCCGCCGCAGGATTTATTGATGATGTTTTTCAGCACACGGTCCGAATCGGAGCTCGGACGTCCCGTTTCGTCGATCGCCCAGCCGTCCGGCAATCCGCTGCCGCGTTTTGC
>JAGCTF010000015.1 GCA_017963755.1 Clostridia bacterium
AAACGGCCTTTTTCACTGCTCAGAGTTTTTTATATATCAGCAGCTGCGGATCGGCGCCGTTTTCACGGTAACTGCAAATCAGAATAAATCCGGCATCGGATACCACGCCGTAACATAATTCGTTGTTTTCAACGCAGATCTGATTTCCGAGGTATATGTTATTAGGGCACAAAAAAGTCGCTTCAGCGCCGCCCGGCAGCGTATATTTCAGATCGACAAAAAATCCCGGAAGCTCGTTTAAATTCTCGATCTCGGGGATGCCGAGAGAAGCGAGCAGGGAATTGATCTGCAAAACGAGCCCCGCCTTGAATTCTTCATACGCGGTTTTACCGTGTTTTTTTATGTACTGCGCGGCGATACAGCTGCCGCCGAAAGGACATCCATTCGTCGCGGCACAGCCGTTACAGCTCTCTTTAAAACCGCACTGCGAGCAGTCCGCGCCACATATCGTTTTGTTTTCCGCTTTCATTTGTTTCTCCCTTACAGTTAAATATCAGAATCCCCGGCGTTTGATATCGTATTTTCCGGACCAGCTGTGAACTTCAAATTCAAACTGTGAAATATATTCGGGCGTGCAGAAGAAGCGCTGCGCCAGGAATTCTTTGCTTATGTTGTTAAAATCGGATTTTTCGATCTCGCCGCCGAAGCGCCTTTTGCTGTCTTTGTAAAACTCGATCGGAAGCACTTCGTCTTCAAGTATCCGGCGGATATAATCGTCAGCGTCCTCAGGCTCCTCGCAATGAAGATGCTGAGTTGCAAAACACACGATATATTCTGCGTATTCTTCCGTCTTTTCAGAGTTATAATAACTTTCCTCGTAAATATCGATTTTCATGCCGGTCACGCGGTCTGTTAACGATGCATGATCGTCGTCGATGCACAGATCGAGATCGTATGTGTTTTTTATGTCGTACAGAAATTCCCAGTCTTTCATATGAATCACCCCGGTTTAATCTATCTTTTTTGCGACGATAAGGTATCTGTGCGTAGTCCCGGTGATCTTGCCTTCATGTTCAATGATTTCCTGCAATTTCAGCAGCCGGTCAAAGCAACGGTCAACGGAAAAGCCGGGAAACTCCCATTCGATGATCCTTGCGAACCAAACGAAGGCGCCGACGTCGTAAAAACATATCGGCCCGAAGGCCTCGTCCGCCTGAAGGATCTCGAAACCCGCGTCTTCAAATCTTTGTCTCTGTTCATGCAGATTCTCGTGCGGAAACGGCTTTTCGGCGCCGGGGAGAACCGATTCGACAAGCTCTCTGTCATTGTCCGATCCCACCTGCTGCGTAATGAACAGCCCGCCGGGCTTCAGCAACCGTTTTATTTCAGCCGGTTCGAAGTCGCCGTGACGGTTGATGATCATATCAAAGGAATCGTCATCAAACGGGATATCCGACGCGTCGCCGCATTCGCGCAAATCTATCCCGAGCGGCAAAAGTCTTTCCATACAAAGTTTTACGTTCGGAGGATAACCCTCCGTTGCGGCCGTGTTTTCATACGGGTGATGAAGAGAGAGAAGAAACTCGCCGCCGCCCGTATCATAATCAAGAAGTTTCATATCATCCCGAAGATTATCGCGTATGATCGTTTCATAATCCCACGGGAGAACGTCTTCCTCCTCATAGCGCCCGCTTATATGCGAAAAATCCCACCCCTTGATAAAAGCGCAGGCCTCTTCGTTTTTCCAAATCGTTTTAAGTTCTTCAGCCGTCATATGATTTCAATATCCTGTTTAACATATAATCCGCGTATTCTTCCGCACGTTTGGTGTCGTATATGACTTCCGCGCTCTCGGTATATTCACGCAAAGCGTCTTTTATGACCGGATGAAATTCGGACGGAAGATTTTTCAGCCCCCACTCGCCGCCTTCTTTCTTTGAAAAAACGACTCCGTCTTCAAGATACGCGGCAACTCGCGCCAGATTAAGCGTCAAATACATTGTGTACTCTTTTATTTCTTCCTTTGAGTTTTTCACGTCAAACAGAATGGAATCAACGTAATCACGCCTCGGCACTTCGGCGAAGACTTCGTCGATCGGCGCGCCGTAAAGGCATCTGCCCCTTGTGCGTATGACGGTGAAGTGAGCCGCCAGATCTTTGTCCGTACCTGTCATATTCCGGATATAATCGCCGGAATCTTCTTCATAATTCTGAAGATGCCCTGCTGAAAAATGCAGTTCGTACGGCGTGGGATATACGAAAGGAGCGCAGACGTCGCGTTTGACTATGCTCATTTCAATACCTTTTCTCGGTGCACGTGCGTTTAACTCGACAGTCATATCCATAAATTCACGCTTTGTATCGTCGGATATCTCGCCGTTAACGACAATGATCAGATCAATATCGCTTTTTTGCGGATTGAAACATCCCATGACTGAAGAACCGTGCAGATAAACGCCGACTAAGGTATCCCGCAGGATCTCAGTTGAACGTCCTACATACTCATTTATTAATCTGTCAATCCGAGGGAAATTCATCAATATTACCTCTGTAGCGGTCGAATAGAAAAAATATAATAAAACGCTTTTCCGCTTTCCGAAATGATCGTGGTAACATCATAGATATTACGGCATTCCGATGCTAATTCAGCACTGAATTTAAGTCATCCGATCAATCCGCAGGCGTACAGTTCATATACCAGGTTGGCGTCGTTTTTGTCATGTCGTCATACCAAGTCAGCACTTCCTCCGCCTGGTTCAACATCGTGTTCACTTCAGTTTCTCCGTAATCGATGGCCCAATAAACCGATGACAGCGTATTGCTCGAAATATATAAGGCAAGAAGCTTCCAGAAATCTGTTGGAACATCACAGCCGAAATAGCCATCCACCATACCTGAGGCGAAATAAGGAGATTTCTGGGCACACCAGACAATTCTGTTGAATTCCTCCCAAGGGTCCCCGTAATCGCTCCGGTCATAATCAATTATATACAGCTTTCTGTCACGGCCGATCATCATATTTCCGATATGATAGTCGCCATGCTGATAAGTCTGCGGCCGTCCGTTCAAAAAATGACGGTTAGCGTTTATGCAGTCGATGAAGGCCTGACCTTTTGGGTATTTGATCGGACACTCGTTATAATTACTGATTTTTTTGTCAATCTTACGATTAAATCTGGCAGCCCAGTCTTCCTGAGAATACGGTGCGGGTATGGAGTGTATCCTGCGCAGGATTCGTCCTGCCTCAAGACCATAATTATATTGATCTCTGAGTGGAAGAAGAGGTATCAAGTTTTCAGCGCTTTCTCCGTCGATCCAACTCTGAATGGAATAAACGCCCTCCTCGCTGATACCAAATTCGATAGGCAGACACATCGGTATTCCGAGAGACGCAACGCGCTGCATCATCGTGAATTCAGACTGCTTCGCTTCATACCGTGAAATATCAGAAGTACGAAGTAAAAACCGTTCACCTGTCTCATCAGTAATACAGTATTTTCTGTCATTTGACCAGCCTTCGAGTATCGGCGTTTTATTTGCGATATTCACAGCCACCTCCGTAAATCTCGATTTACCAATCTCAGTATAGTAGTTTCAGATAGTCCTCATCTTCTCACAATTATCATTTCCTTGACAGCAGAACAACTGTCTCAACGTGCCACGGAGCAGCAGGTTAAATAAACTGCTTATATTCGACCTGCTGACTATTTTAATGAAGGAACGGGCAAATCACCGGGACAGGTCGAGGTCGAGACAGTAAGATGTATTTAAGCAGGACGTTAAACAGGAATTTGTCTTTTCACAATCATTTTCAGTTCTGTTACAGGTTTTCCAGTTCCCGATAAAAAATGATATTACCGGTGCCTTCCAGTATAGTGCCGTCATAAACACGGTTGTCAAAGCCGCCGATTGCAAAACCATGTTTCAGATAAAACAGGCAAGCGTACGCATTCGTATCCTGACCGATTGTATATACACCACGGAAGCCCAACACCTTAGCCTCTTCCATAGCTGCTTCAATCAATTTGCCGCCGATTCCATGACCGCGAAGATCTGCATTTACCTTCAGGTCATCCAAATACAGGAATCTGTACCACTCCTTGCGCAGAACAGCTACGCCCACGCACTGTTCGCCGGAATATGCACCGAGAAAAATGCGGTCATCATGGGCAACGTCGTATTCCTCATCAGGAAAACAGTCTTCACTGATTTGATTATTCTTCCGGACACAATATGACCATTTTCCATCCTGCAGGGTGGGAATTACCCGCCCCCACAACTGGAAGGGCTGATTGGGAAGACGTGCGTCCGAAGCATGAGCAATGTCAATTTTTCGTATAATGATTTGATTCATGGTAGTACCTCTTTCTGTTAGTCTCGCGCTTCGGCCGTTTCGATGCATTGGTTAAATGTTGGAAAAGTTGGAAGTGAATCCCGGGACGTCCCGGTCTTTGAGGGCAGATCCCGGAATCCCTTTATTTCAGTACATTTCAGCTCTTTCGACGTTGATTCTCGTCACCATACTGTCTTAACGTGCGGTTCATTCGGTAAGAAATCAATTCTTTACAGACAATAATCTATTTTCCATTCATAAAAGCTGATACCACCTATTTGTATCAATACGATCTCATTCCATCGGTCTTTTATGGATTTGCCGTCAAATATCGGAGCTTCAAAGAGTTCTTTTGCGGTTTTACATTCCCAACCGTTTTCAATGTCACAGTAACCTACCCAGTATGGCATTTCATATTGCGGCAAATATCCAATATAATGTTCCACTTCGTTCGGATCCGTTTTGAAATAGAAAGAAGTTTCATCAATGTTTCTGCACTTTCTATCAAATAGATCAAACAATGTTTCGTAATTCATGATAACGTACCTTTCTTTGTCCCGAATTCTTCATCAGTCCGGGTGAACTCCAAATGATCGTCAGTATTTTTCCGACGTAAAAGAACAACCGTCTCCACATGCCTCTGGACAATGGCGTGAATAAATAGTCCATTATCTATGCTGTTTACTCGTCCACCTTCGTAGCTTAGTTCCCGTTTTCTAAAATGGTCGAGGCAACAGCGTATTTATTATCTTAAGCACCAGTTTACAAAAACTAAATTTCTAAGCTATACAAAGTGTTTTCTTTCAAATCAGCGAGAAACGTCGGTAAATCCGTGTCGCTAAGTTTCAACTTGATTTCTTTTTTATTCTGTTTGCCCGTCCAAGTTTTGCAAATATTGATTTGTTTTGCACCGGAGAGAGCCGCAAGATCCTGAATCAAATTACTGAGCTCAATAATCGTGGGATCCGCGGGATCGTGCCTGCCAACAGGGCTGTCACAGTCGCAAATCCAATCGGTAATGCGATAATCTTCCTGGACAAATTCTGCGGCGGCTTTTACAGCATTCTTTACATCATGCTTTGTCCCCAGAGAGATTTTCAAGCCATATTTATTCTTGACAGCGACATATTCTGATTCAGAAACATCTCCATGTAATGAACCGTACAGGAAATAACACATACTTTTCTCCTCCATTTGATTTGGCATCATCCTGTTATTCGCGTTATCTATCTAATCATTCAATCTGTAGTCACGCCCCGGCTCGAGACATCAATACGACTGATTCGACATGCCTTGGGACAATAGCGTGAATAAAAATGCCGTTATCTACGCTGCCCACACGGCCCTCGGCGTCAGGAATATGCCGTTGACCGGTTAAGCCAGGGTATTCGAATCGGTATTATGGCCTTGATAAACCGGAATATAACGCGCTCTGTATTACAGCTTCAACACGGCGACGATTTCATCGCCATCCATTTCGCCATTTTCAATAAAGCCTACGGAACGGTATAACTCTCTTGCCACCTCGTTCTCCGGCTCGTATGAAAGGGAGCAGTACTCGGCCTTTCCGCAGGGCCATGTCCTGATAAAATCCAAGGCGAGCTTGACCGCTTCCCTGCCGTAGCCGCGCTT
>JAGCTF010000100.1 GCA_017963755.1 Clostridia bacterium
CAGGGCTCACGCATGAAAACCTTGACAAAGGAACTGCAATAATGTATATCCTTCATACGGGTGATACAAATGATAAAGCAATATTTTGAAGAACTAACAGACAAAAGGCAAACACACAAAGTAAAACATAATATGCTTGAAATAATCATAATGACTATTTGCGCAGTGATAGCCGGATGTGAAGCATGGGAAGATATAGCAGATTACTGTCGGGTAAAAGAAAGATGGTTTAAAGAATCTTTAAGAATGGAATTAAAATACGGGATAGCCTCACATGACACGATACAAAGGGTATTCGAAATGTTGGATCCGAAAG
The DNA here is from genome assembly GCA_017963755.1 of Clostridia bacterium. Lineage (GTDB taxonomy): Bacteria > Bacillota > Clostridia > UBA1212 > UBA1255 > UBA1255. Next base: position 317 of record JAGCTF010000100.1, read on the forward strand.
AATTTGAAAAATGTTTTCGGGAATGGATAAACGAAGTGTGCAACAAGGTTGAAGGAGATATAGTAAGTATTGACGGAAAAACAATACGACGCAGCGGAAGCCGTGACAAAAAAGCAATACATATGGTGAGCGCATGGGCAAATAAGCAGCAGGTAGTGTTGGGTCAGATGGCGACCGATGAAAAATCGAACGAGATAACTGCAGTACCACAATTGCTCGATGTATTGGAGATTAAAGGATGTATTGTGACTGCAGATGCAATGAGTTGCCAGAAAGAGATAGTAAAAAAGATCAACGAAAAAGAAGCAGATTACGTTCTTGCACTGAAAGAAAACCAGCAAACTATGCTAAGTGAAGTAAAAGAGTATTTTGAAGGAGCTTTGGAAACCAGTCAGTTATATCCCGAACTGAAAAAACAGCCTACATTAGATAAAGGACATGGAAGAATAGAAAAAAGAACATATTATTTATCGACAGAAACGGATTGGTTTGCAGATAAACCTCTCTGGCAAAAGCTGAACGCATTTGGAATGGTTATGTCAGAAGTAGAAAGAGAAGGCAAGGTATGCAGGGAAACGAGATATTATATAACGTCGCTTGATGATATTAACAAATTCTCTGAAGCGGTTCGTAAACATTGGGGAATCGAAAATTCACTTCACTGGTGTCTCGATATGACATTTCATGAAGATTATAATCGATCACGCAAAGGAAATTCCGCTGAAAATATGGCTGTTGTTCGCCATTTGGCACTAAATGCCCTGAAAGCAAATCCGGAGCCCATCAGTCTTGCCAGGAAAAAACGCAGATGTTCCTATGACGATATTTTTCTTGCTGATATCATTCATTCTTTTCATGCGTGAGCCCTGAAGGAGAATAAACATGGAAACTGCTGAAACTGCTGAAAAAGATATTGTCCCCGCACTTCCGGACGCGGAAGGCCATATTGAATCCGCGCACGGCGCCGAAAAAGCCGAAAAATCCGATAATTGCAAGAACGCGGCCTCCGGATATCCCGATTTTAAAATAAGCGGCTGCTTTACGTCTCATATGGTCATCCAGCGAAGCGTCCCTGCGGCAGTGTACGGCTTTTCGTCGCACCCGGGAATGAATGTCACGGGCAGCTGGCTCGGAGAGACCGTAGAGACCCGCGTCGGAACTGACGGCAGATTCAGGCTTACGTTCAGCGCTCACGAAGCGGATCCCGTACCGTCGCGCATGATAATCAGTTCTCCTTACGGAAGCTATATATTAAGCGACATTCTGGTAGGCGACGTGTGGCTCGTCGGAGGCCAGTCGAACGCCGAACTCAGCCTCGCCGCGTGCCTCTTTACGACGCCGGAACTCGAAAACGAGATTTCGGGAGACGATAATTTCCGCCTCTTCAGGCAGTCCCAGGCGGGCGCGTTTGAGTTCAGGGACAATTGCGCTTCTCCTTATGAAGATATCATCAAGCCCGAATGGCGCTGGAAGCGGCCGGACCGCGATGCGTCAATGCCGTTCTCGGCAATGGGCTACTATTTCGCGAAAGAACTCACTAAACGTATTGACGTCCCGCTCGGCCTTATCATGGTCGGACCGGGCGGCGCATGTCTGCGCGAACTTATGCCCGAAAAACTGGCAGTTGACCGCGGCTATACGGTCGGGGCCAATATGCCCGTTGGCGGTTACTACAACACGCTTTTAAGCCCGTTCGAAGGCTTCGCGTTTTACGGACAAATATTCTTCCAGGGCGAGAGCGAGGGCATCTGGAAAGAAATGGCATATAAATACGCGGACGATCTGGCGGCAATGATAATCGACGAGCGCGAGCGTTTCGGTGTTGACTTTCCGTTCTACAACGTGCAGCTTTCGTCGTACAGGGAAGAGGGGAAAACGTTTTTCCCGTTCCTTCACGTCGTAAGAGTCGAGCAGCTCCGGGCGCTTTCGCTGATACCCGATTCGCACGTCGCCGTTGACCGCGATCTCGGAGCCGGTTCGGATTATCCCGACTGGCCTCATTCGCCGTACAAGGCGGAGCTCGGAAGAAGGCTCGCGATGCAGGTCTGGGCGTACGAATACGGCGGAAAAGCGAATATGCCGGACGCGGCCGAGTACGAATCGCCGCTGCCCGTGAGCGTCCGTCCGGGGTAGGAACCGGGCACTTTTGAAGTGAGATTCATCAATACCGGAAGCGGCCTTAGAACGTGCGGAGGCG